>NZ_CP020374.1 GCF_003957745.1 Shewanella khirikhana
CATTTGTGATCACCATTCCTCCTGGCGTGTATAGCGGTCAGTTAGGATCTCAGGGGACGGCAACCTCAACTGGAAGCGGCGCTGACACGCTAAATACCCGCGTAGAGGGGCAATACCTGAATACTGCTTACAAGGATGTTGATCCGGTAACACAGATTAAAGACAGCATCGTTGCCCTCCTGAAAGACAATAATGCAGACGAAGAAACGCTTGTGGGAAGCGTTGAAGTTGTTCCGGCACTCACTGCGATAGCCGTCAGAACGACCCCCAGTCGTATGGCGCAGGTTCGCAACCTGGTGAACAGCTTTCAAGCGCAGTTTGCAGCGCAAGTGATGCTCGATATTCGCATTCTGGAGTTTCGTTCAAGCTTGGGTAAAGAGCGCGGCGTCGATTGGGATCTTGTTAAAGATATTGGCTCGGGCTCATTGGAATTTATGGTGCCCGGAACAAATACAGTGACCCAAGGCAACGTTTACGGCCTGGCGTTTAAAGGGACGGGAAAGTGGGACGGCACCACGGCATTTATCAAGGCGCTGGAAAAACAAGGCTCCGTTTCAACAGAAACCCCCATCACCGCATTAGCGCTCAGCAATCAGCCCAGTCGTATTGCGCAAACCCTCACTAAGCCTTACCTGTACGAAGTCAAGAGTGAGTCAAACGACAAGACAGTATCCGCATCTGTTACCCGCGCAACACAAAGCGAAGGGGTCGATATGATGATCACCCCCAAAGTCCAAAACGATGCGGTGTGGTTACGCATCGCCGGCAAGTTGTCAAAAATCGTCGGGGAGCGCTCTGAAACCGTCCACGATGTGCAATTGCAGTTTTTAGATACCCGTGAATCAGAAATTAACTTCACGAATAAGCTGCTCTATGGCCAAACGGTCGTCATTGGATCCATCAAGCAAGTGAGTAAAACAGCAGAGGCCAGCAAAAACTTCGGCATCGATGCGCTTGGTGGTGAGGGTACTACAAGCGAGACAGTTGAAACGCTGGTTTTGCTGACCCCAAGGAGGGTGCAATGATCCACACGCTCGACTTACCCTATCTGGCTACACTACCCAATGCCAAAAGCGCATTAAAGGAGCACAGGCAACAGAATCCGGCACTGTATGAACGGGTGTTCACCAGAAACGCACAAACCCTGCGTTATTACGCCGATCTGCCGTCTGCATGTGTCGGTCAGTTTATCGCGGATACTATGGTAACGGACGATGCTGATTTTCTGTTTTTCCACGTACTGGAAAATCAGGAAATCTATGCCCTGTATGTCAAAGGGCATGTCGTTCAACGTGAGCAAATCGGCCTGCATAACACTATCCTGGACAGTTTTGGTTACGAACTGCACCAGGGCGTTCAAATTGTGCTGACTTCTGAGCAGCTACCACTGGAATACGAGCCAGCAGCAGCCCCCAAGGTGATAAGCCTCAGCCTCGGCGACATACCGGCAGACTATCAGTTAGTCAGCAGTGGTCGCATACAGCCCAAGCATGTTGGGGGCTTGGCAGTATTCGCCATCGGGCTGATAGGTTTTGTGCTGTGGTCGTCTCAACCCGAACCAATACAACAGTCACCGCAGATAGATCCCTGGCAACAGTGGGCAATGGAATTTATCGCTCAAGCGCCAGCCGATACCGCGCTCAAGCAAGTAGCTATCGCACTCGCATATCACAACCTGCTGCCTCCGGACTGGACAAGTGACGGAGTGATGGTATCAGGCCAAACCATCGTCATGCCGTTAAAACCTGTTACCGAAGGACAGGCCAAGCTCGGCACAATACAAGCGTTCGCTCTGCGCTATCCCGAGTTATCACTCGACATTGAGACAAAACAGTTGGCATTTCATGTTGCGCCACGGGAAAAGCCGGAGTTGGTTTCGCTCGGCAACTATCCAATGCGCTTACATGATGCGCTATTAGCACTGGGAGCGACGCATGTCACGCTGACGGACGCAATGTCTATCGGCACAGTCAGTCGCATCAAGATTGCCGCCACCTTTACCGATGTGTCACCGGCATGGTTCGGCACTATTGGCGATAGCGTTAAATCTGAGCCCGTATTTTTACAGCAATTAAGCCTGAGCAACGGAGCAAATAACAACGTCACCGGCTCTTTGGAACTCATCATTGAAGGCGTAGACGCTGATTTATAGGAATCCCGCCATGACAGCAAATAAACAACCCGTCACCAAATCCAAAATAGCCCTGGCCGCCACCTTAGCCGTGGCGGTACTGGGTTACGGCTCATACGCAGTGTATGACGCGGTAACGCCCACCCCAACAGCAATTCAAGACTCGCCGACTACCGCCCAGGCCCCGTTAACGCATACCCCCGAGGCTCAACCTCTGGCTAAGCCAGCTATCTCCCGCCAGGTGGTGTTTGTCCCCAGTGCCGCCGCCAGCGACATCATCCGTTATGAGCAACAAGCTAGCGTACAGGCCGCCCGCCTGACCGCGCTTACAGCCCAAAAACTGGCCGATGAGGCAGCAAATAAGTTAACTCCCCCTCAGCCCATTGCAGCATTAATAGAACAACAGGCCAAGACACCCAAAGAGCCGTCATTACTCGACCTCATCGTGGTAAAAAGCCTGATTGCCAGCGGCGGCGAAATCGTAGGCATGGTGTCAGTCGGGGATGAACTGATTGACGTAAAACGAGGCTCCCGGATTGGCAATGTGTCGGTTATTGCACTCACGGCTGATTCAATCACCTTTACGGATGGTGACACGACCAAAACACGCCGGGTTAAACAGTATTGATAGAGGTTACAAATGCTACCTTCACGCCCTCCTGTTGTGTTAAGCGATAAAGTACTCATCCCATTATATTTCGAGGAACGGAAGTCGGTGGCATTGTCTGACGGCACCGTTCTGACCAGCGACTTCAACGCAAAAAAAATCGCTCAGATCCGGGAGTATATTTCAGCGTCAAAAACGCTTCACAACGGCTCGTTGTTTGGTAAACCAACAACAGTAAAAAAGGTCACAACCTCGGAAATTGAGCACTACCTGAGCCAGCTCGAATCACAATCCAATGGCATCCATGATACGAGCATAACCGATTCTGAGCCGTCAAAACGCTTACACGATTATCTACAATCCGGGGTGGACAACCGCTGCTCTGACATGCACATCGAAGTGCATGAAAATAGCACTGTCATTTATGCACGGGTTGATGGTCGGCGCATATTGTTATCCGAAATCCCCGATCCCTCCTACGGAGAACAGCTGTTTTCATACATTTTCAACTCAAAAGCGACTGAAAAAGATGCTGATTATGTCGCCAAAGACGCTAACAACGGGCATGTGGAGGAAATGCTCCTTTGTAGTGAGGTCACACATGACACTCATGACGTAAACAAAGTCCTGCGCAACACCAGTTGGCGGGTTGCTTACGTCCCGGCGAAACGCGGGGGACGCTGCACAATGCGGTGGCTGGATGCCAGTTCAACTATCCCGAAACTGGATGAGATGGGATGGACGAATGGCCATGTTGCCGTATTGCGCGATTATCTGGAAAAGCCGTCAGGGGTTTGCATTATCTCGGGTAAAACCGGGTCTGGTAAGACGACCGTTCTCGCATCCGCGTTAAATGAAATCCCGCCGGAACGCAGTGTCGTCACGCTCGAAGACCCCCCCGAATTTCCCTTGGCAAAAGCCATTCAAATCCAAATCAAACCCAATATGCCGGTGAAGGAGGGAAGCGAAGAAATGTTGGGGTTTGGCTACTACTCGAAACAGACCCTGCGCCATGACGTTGATGTTGAAATGCACGGCGAAATTCGTGACAAAACCGGCGCAATGGAGCTAACACGCAAGGGGGAAACCGGGCAATTGATGTTTACCACCCTGCATACATCATCAGCAACGGGCATTGCACACACCCTCACGGAACAAATGCACGTCCCTGCCGCCGTGATAGCCGCCCCTGAACTAATGCGGCTTTGGATTTACCAAACGCTGGTTAGAAAAGTATGCCCTCATTGCTGCCTGACCGCAGAACAAGCGGCCGACTATTACCAAGACCGGTCCGAAAACAACGTGTTGTACTGGCTCAATCACATTGAGCAGCTCTGCGAGGGGGAAACCCAAGGTATCCGGTTTAGGGATCCGTCAGGTTGCAAGCACTGTACTGAGGGGGAGCGCGGACGTACCGCACTGGTCGAAATGATCGTGCTCGATGATGAAGATAGAGCGTTCATCATCAAAAAAGACTATCTCGGCTGGAAAACGGCCCTGAAAGAAAAAGGATTTCGTGATGTAAGAGACCATGCGATCAGCAAGATAAAGGCGGGCTTAATTGATGTGGTCACAGCATCAAAGAAGGTCAATAACCTGCTCCCAATCACGTCGGCGGACGTCTATAAAACATTTGAAATGTGAGGCGGTGATACATGTCCAAATCACTGGAACAACTGTTTTTTAATCACAAAAAACAGATAAAGCTCCTGCGCAATATTCATCGACTGGCGCGAGCGGGTGTTGAGCAAAAACGCATAGCCGAGCAGCTCATTAAGTATGGCCAACCCACGGAGCGCAAAATTGGTGAAGGCATTTTACGCAGTATTGCCAACGGCCAGGGCTTTTCCCTCGGAACAAAGCCCTGGTTAGATCCTCTTGCGTTCGAGGCGCTGGCGGCTGGTGAGCACACCGGCGAGTGGGCCAGGGGAGTACAAAACGCGATTATCACGCTGTCATCAAAAAGTGCATCAACATCGTTATTGGTGAAGGCACTTTGGAAGCCTCTAGCGGGGATAGTGGCGATGCTCGCTGTTTCTGCAGGTATTAGCCGGTATATGTTCCCGATGCTCGACGGGATAATGATCCGCGGTCGGAAGGGACACATTTCCCAACTGGCCGCCTCATTTGGTGATTTCTGGTTGGATTGGGGATTGGTCATTGGGTCCATCACACTGCTCATTGTTATTGCGGTGTTTTTGTCGCTCTCGGTCATGACCGGCACACTCAGAAAGCAGCTTGATAATTTTCCTGTTTATCGCCAATACCGCCTGATCCAGACGGGGGCATTCTTACGCTCAATGGGCAATTTGACGCTGGCGGGATTTGGCTTGAAAGAAGCGCTATTGCAAACCCAAAAACACGCAAACCGTTACTTATTACACCATATCGCTGACATGCTCAAAAAAATCGAATGGGGGGAAAAAAACCTGGGCAACATCATGGCCACAGGGTTACTCAACAACGCCGAGGAAGACTCGCTTTATTTGCTTGGCCAAATCGGGGGCACCGCCGAAACGCTGTTAAACAGCGCCGATATTCACCACGAGCTGTTAATTGACGAAATCGAATTAATCAAATCAATCGGGATCAATGTATTAAAAATCATAGGATTCTGTATTGGCGTACTGATGGGAGGGGGCGTTATTTCACAGATAATGGACATTGCGACAAACGTCGCGGCTTAAGCCGCTAATCAACCGTTTAAATCAACTTCAACCTTACTTTTTGCGTTTCCTCTTAAATCAGGGGAAGGGCTCTGGCTTACTCAAATTCAAGGAAATACACACCATGGCTAAAAACGTAAACATGAAAAACCGTGAACGTGGCGCATCAACCACCGACATGATTATTTGGGCTGCGCTGATTATTGGCGCCCTGATTTTTACCATCTCTAAAGTACCCGATATTCGCTACGCCCTGCGCGTGGCCGCGTTCCAGGCTGATACAGCAACCATAGGTGATGCGGCCTACCGCTGGAAAAAGATGCGCCCGAACTACACCGGCATCAGCATTGGCGTACTGTGTACCGACAAGTATTTGCCAGAAACCATTTGTGGCACTTCAAACAACGGAGTGGCAACCAATCAGTTCGGTGGTAACTGGACGGTTGCAGTAAATGCTAATCCCGGTCTGTACAACATTGTAGCGACCATTCCAAACGACCCCACCCGGATGAATGACCTGGCAGACACCATGGCTTCCGCGACCCGAGGCAACTGCACCAAAGCGTCAGGTTGCAGCACCATCACCGCCACAGGCACCACCTTAACTATGACGTTCTAAGGGGCCATATGCTCACGACTCGTTATCAAAACGGGGTGGCTACAACAGAGTTTGCAATCGGATTGTCCTGCTCGTTCTTGTTATCGGTTGTGATGTGGGTAGCGGTCATCAGGCCGCTACTTAATTACGTCGATGCTGTGGAAGTTGATACGGCGGTAGAAAACGTCAAACACGCTGCCAAGCATTTCTACGGCAAAGATATTAGCCAAACGCATTGTTACCAGCCATCAAAACCCCTGTCGCTTACGAATTTAATCAATGACCAATTCATTGCCAGCGAGCTAGTGATCGGTAAACCGTATCAGCTCGCCGTTAGCTACGAGCTGAAATCGAATGGCTCTTGGTCACGGCCAACCGCAATCAATATTGATGTGACGTTTGCAACGGCTGACGAACTAGTCAAGGTGGCAAGTTATCTCGACGCCACTTGGATGAGTCCGACGCAGTTACGTTTCACGCAGCCAATCGAATTCCGTGTTGATTGGCGAGTGTTCAACCCCGCCACAGGATGCCAACATTGAGAACTCTTCAACATCAAAAAGGCTTTGCAAATATTGTCATGTTGATTGTCGGCTTATCTATGCTGATGTACCTCATGATGTACGGCCAACAGCGCTTTAAAATCATGCAAATCCAAAACGTTATCAAACCGTTTTACCAGCACTTGGATCACATCAAAAATCAGGTCAATGCTTATCAAATTGACCAAATCGCACAGGGCTGGCCACCCAGCTCTGCGGCGGTATTTCCTAACACTTGGAGCAACTTACAGCCAGCCTATCTACCTAACTGTTCAACCACCGACAACAACGCTGGTAAGTGCCGAAAACCCGAGCAGACACCCTGGGGAACATCGATGGCCATGACGCGGATCAGCAGCCCCATTCCATCGTCACCCCTTCCCCGCTATCGCTTGCAAATTCAAATTCCGCTACCTAATGCGACCAGTGATGCGACTCGGCTGGAACACCAGGCGGTGTTGGAGTTGTTTGGACGTTTCCCTGGGAGTGAGTATATCGAGGCCAGCAACAGCCTGATTGTGTGGATAGACCGTATCGACACGGGTGTACAACAAGACGCGCTGGTTAAGCGCAGTGGTGACGATTCGACGTTGACCGGCGACTGGGACGTCGGCGGCAACTACGCGATAACGAATGCGAAGGATTTCACTATTCGGAATACCGATGGCAGTCAACGCAGATTGGGGGCGGGAACGGTTTCAACAGTGACGGCGAAACACAACCAGCGCATTACAAAACACACATGTCCCGTAGGGCTTACGCCCGCCATCACTACATCAATTAAGGGGATATTTAACGAAACCGACCCAAATTTTTCATTTGCCAACGTGGGCTCAAGCCGTAGCTATACCGTTAACAGCTCAACTTATTGGACAGTCAAGCTGGACTATTTGGCCACGGTAAATGGTGTTGTAAGTGAACGGCATGATGGTGAAGTCATCGTGCAATTAATCTGCCAGTAAGGAAGTTAACCATGAAAAATATCATCGTACTATCACTCATGCTAGGCTCATGCTTTATGACTGCGATTGCCGCAGACACAGAAAAAATGACCTTTGAGAAGGCCGCCCAATCGCACAATGCGACGTTTGGCCAGTATTCAGAGCAAAGTATCACAGAGCAACAGAGCCAGCTTGCATGGGATTCGTATCCCCAATACCCCGATCAAATACAAACGGGCTCTAATGGTCAATTGCAAGAGGTGTGGACAGGCCGCGCCACCACGGTGACCAACCAGTGGGGTCAGGGCGATTACTATGTCGAAATGACCTTCAACAAACAAAACACGGCAGGATCTGTGTGGCTAACCGTAGATAACACCAACTTGAAAAAGAGTGTGGCGGTACCCAGTCCGTATAATTATGAGGCCAACTGGCACATCATGTATGAACGCGGCGTATTCAGAGCTGAGGGGCTTGGCAAAGGCAGTACCACGCCCAGCATTACTCGCATCGCCAAATTTCCCACCCCGCAGCTTAATGACTGTACAGCAGGCCAAACTGAGTCCGAACCTCTCTACTGCACAGGGTCAGGGCAAAGAACCTGCGAAGAAGGACGAAGAAGCCGAAGCTGTGCGAGCAATGGCGGCTGGCTACCTTGGCAAACCACTCGGCAACCCAGTTGTGTAACAGGCACTCAGCAATGCCGTTAGAATTATACATTGTATAAACCTTCTCCTGGTGATATCTTGGTTAAACAATGTATAACCACCAATGAGATTAATATGCAAACCAGCATCAAAAAATGGGGTAACTCTGCCGGAGCAATTATTCCTGCTGCCGTGTTAAAGAAGGCCGGATTCGGTATGGGGGATCAAGTTGAAATAGAGGTTGTCCAAGGGCGTATTGTGATGAGCCCTGCAACCCCTACCTTCACTCTTGATGAATTGCTCAATGCCAGTCCGAAAGGGGCTTTTGAACTTGATTCAGAAGATACTCAATGGCTGAGTTCGTCACCTGTCGGCAAGGAAGAAATCTGATGAGTTACACCCCAAAGCGAGGCGACATTGTTTGGGTCGATTTTGATCCATCAGCGGGGCACGAGCAGGCGCATCATCGTCCCGCTCTGGTGCTGTCGCCCGAGCCGTTCAACAAGCAAATTCAACTTGCTCTAGTCGCTCCCATTACCTCCAGAGTAAGGGGGCATGGTTTCGAGGTGGCTGTAGATACCGATAAGACCAAAGGTGTTGTTTTGTGTCAACAAGTCAAGACTATTGACTATGCGGCAAGGGGCATCAAGTTTATCGAAAAAGCCCCGGTTGCGGTGCTAAATGAAGTGCTTGCAAAAGTGCGAGTGTTGGTCAGTTAAGCATCAGAAGGGGTCGTAGAACGCCAACATCAACCAGATATTGAGGTCAATATAGATGACCTTTAACATAATGAAATAAAAAGCTTTAGGGAGAAATATCCATGAAAAAAGCACTCATTGCACTGAGTTTGCTCGGGCTATCTAATCCCGGCACCGCAATTGAAAATGGCACCCCCGTAGATTGGACTGCTCATGATGACATGGTGAAGATTAACTGCACTGGTACCCTTATTGGCGGAAAATGGGTACTCACAGCGATGCACTGCGATCCAAATTCGCATCAGGGAGTCACCACGGTAAACGGATTGATTAACGTTGAAAGCGTCATTAACAATCCCAGCACCGACTATGCCCTTGATATTGGGCTGTGGAAATTAAGCAGCGCCGCTGAGACAAAAAATATCAGGTTCTTATCCTCCCGAAACATTGAAGCCGGCGAGCGGATCAAGATCACCGGTTTTGGGGCTGGTGCTGGCCTCCAGGCACTGGCATATGCGGAGCAAATCGCACTGCCGCCGACGGAGGCGCGGCCAGAGTGGATCACGTTAAAAATGGATGGAAACGGTAATACCGTTCCCGGCGATTCCGGCGCCCCGTATACAGATTCGAACGGCCGAATAGTTGGTATACACAAAGCAGGCGGTATAGATGCTGAAACGGGAATTAACGCCAAAGGATCACGCTTACACTATGCAAAAGACTGGGTTTTAGAAACCATCAACGCCTGGCACTTTCCCACGTTGGCCAACACGCCAACCTCTGGCGGCTCGGTCACTATCGAGGTGCAAAGCCTACACGCGGATGCATTTATTGATAACGCCACCGCCAGCGGCGACGCCACTATCACAGGCGGCACCTGTTTTGGTGCGACTGTCCAGCCTTTCGATATTTGTACGTATACCGTGGCCAGCAACGGCTATGAGGGCACTGTCACGCTCGATGGTGAGCAAAAAATCACGATTAACAAGGGTCGCACAAAGCCTATTACGCCACCGACACCGCCATCAGATAGCAGCTCCGGTGGCTCTCTCGGATTCGTTTCACTCATTGCACTGGCGGGATTTGGGTTGGCTCGGAGAAAAATACTTGCCAAGTGACTCGCAATACCGGCCCGACACGAAACCCACTCAGCACGTAGTGGGTTTTTTATGGGGGAGTTATGGGCAGCATATTTTTCACACTGGTGCTTATTGTCGCTTTATTCACTTTTCTGCAAAACATCCCACAAACTAAGTTAGCAAACAGGCCAAAGATTTTGTTATCGAATGGTTTTGTTCGCGCCAGATATGACCTTGCCACACGATTTTTCGCACATTCGGTTTGTATCACTGTACCGCTGACCATCATCGGCTTGCTGCCAATAGCAGAAATGGCTTTCTGTACTACCACGTTTGCGGCTTTAGGTGTACTCATCCCACCCGAACTACGGTTAAACAGCGACTCAGAGCTGGTTGTGACAAAATCACTATTCGGCAGTTGTGCTGAAATCCATCTCCGCAATCCATACCAGTCCTTCACCAGGCGAACCTACCAAGAGCTATTACGCCTGGTTGAGTATCTCCCTGACAAGGGGATTAAACGCCTTAAATTAACCTCTCCTATGTTTTATCGCGCTGATGGAACACTAAGAGAGTTTTCGACCTTAGAAAAACTTCTCGCCCCAAAAAACGCCATATTATCAAGCTACAAGGCGAAGCCTTGGCGAAACTTCTTAGGACAACTCAGCATGATAGTAGATGGCGGAAAAGCCAAAAAAGAGAAGATAAGCAATATCAACCTGAATAAATGGCATGTTTTGGATATCCAGATTTCGAAAAATAAGGAGTGAATTATGCCGCTGAGTTGGTTCAACATCTGGCACATTGGGGGGCTATTTTATGCAAGCCCGGCGGGGGAAACGATGCCGCCGAATGCCGTTCACGAAATGCAGATCCGGGCCGAGGATGCACAAGCGGCCCTGGCACATTTTCAATCCTGGTGTGCCACTGGGCCGACTTTGACATAGGCGTATGCTTTAACTCTGATTCGCTTGTTTTGTGTGGTGATAGTACAGATAGGCCAACCCAATCGGTGCGATGACGACAGCCAAAACGAAGCAAATTGCCATTGTCATTAGCTTGGCAAACAACATCAGCGGGACGGGCACCACAAGCATGTTGTTGCCCAAGATGAAACCGACCAAGCTTTCGTATACGAAGCGCGAGTACGGATACAGGAAAGCGTTCACCAAGCACAGAACCATCCCGCTAATAGAGATATCGCTCGGGTTTTCAAGCGAGATAAACATAAAGAGGGCCACAAATACGAGGCCAAAAACAAAATGTCGAAAGTAGTACGGCTTGGATAAGCCTCCGAAAGTTTTTTGGATGATTGGGTGCATAAAATAAAATCCAAATTCGTTCTGAGTCATTGGACGATATCACATCCCCCAAAGTGTTTACAAAGTAATCAGCCATCCCCAAAGAGGAATTTCCATTGAAAAAAGCCACCGCCCTACTTCTATTTGTGATGCTATTTTCCGTCACCGCGTCACTAGCGTACTTCATGGGAATAAGAATAAATACGAGCCAGTCATATCCCCCTGGGGTGTACGTTGTTTCAACCGCCCCCACCTACGAAAAAAATGATTTGGTTCTGTTTTGTCCACCCAATACCGCCATTATTACCGAGGCCATAAAGCGAGGCTATATCGATACTGGCCGCTGTGACAGCGGCACAGTGCCCATCATGAAACGGATTGTCGGTTTGGCTGGGGATTATGTCGAGTTCACCCCAACTATCACAATCAATCACTCGATATTACCTGATTCGATTCGATTACACGCCGACGGCGCAAATAGGCCATTGCCGCAACTCCCACCTTTTACGGTATCCGATAATGCATTTTTCGCCTATTCAGACCACGCCCCCAGGAACTCGTTTGATAGCCGCTATTTCGGTGAAGTACCTACGTCAAACATCATCGGCACCATCCGCCCTTTAATGCTGTTTCCGATTTAACGATTTAACGAAAGGAGCCACAAGATGACCGAACACCCCCAGCCCCTGCCTGCTGACGATATTGAGGCTTTACAATGCGACCAGCGCCCATTGTTTGAGTTGGAATACAACGGACACCCTGTATTTGTTGATATGCTGACCTTGTTGCAATGCTTGAAGATTGCTGAGCATACTCACCATATTCCGGCTATCAGCCCACAATGGTGGCTGCAAATTACCAAAGAATATCCCGTGGAGGTGAACCTGGATGGACGTATTCAAACTGCGAAAGAGTGACACTCACGCATTCATTATTACCCGTGAAAATTTTGAATATCATACCAAGCAGCAACCACCTTGGTATCAATCACTGGATGGGCGCACAGAGTCTCATTTGGCAGTTTGCCCCGCCTGTGACAACACCATTTCAATTATTGGCCTTCATGCCTCTGACACTGAGCTTGATGAAGAGACAGACACCATTGGAACCAAGAAAAGCAGACCACCCCACGGGCGCCACTATCTATTCAAGCAGCTGGATAATCTGGGGGTTCTCGATAGAGAAGCGTATGAAAATTGCCCCTACGCAGGAAAACCCACACTGTCCATAAACAAAAAACACTCTGCAAAAAGTCACATTCCCTCGGCCATACTTTCCATACTCAGTACCGACTTTGACCGCGTTATTTATCTGTTAACAACATCCATCGGCATTGGCATATCCAATAAAGAAGCAGCCAGTATGGCGACCCGATATCGCCAGGCAGAAGGATGGAAGTATGCTGGTGCAACCATCATGAACATCCCATGGATATTCGGCTACTTTTCCCGCTCAACACCGCTCATGTTCAAAAGCATCAAGCGCGAAGCGCTCAGAGCAGCAATTCAAGCACATTACCCAGACGCCCGATTCGAGGGAGAGTATTTCAGGCTTGAACGTACTGGGAGCTACATGAATCCCTGTTTCTGTTTTGAGAAACACACTCGAAAAACCGTTGATGAGCACTTAATTGAAACGATAGATCTAGTCTTATCTGATGACCAGGGGGCGGAGTTCTATCGAGAGCCAATAACATTTGACCCCCAGCACTTCACCGCCTTAATCCACAGCAACAAAGCCAACTACAGAAGTCAGAAGCTAATTGAGTTCGGCAGACAAATGTTCCGTTCCGAGTAGGAGAGACGTTGTGTACTAGCTCGGACCTGAGCTGACAGTCTCTCTCATTTGGTGGCTGCTGTCTTAACCAGTTGATAATCTTTTATCAAGCATTCCAAAGGGATTTTTAACCCCTCATTTAACTTGCGGATCATGCTGAGGCTTAACCTACGCTGACGGTTTAGTACTTCTGAAACCCGACTACGCTGCCCAAGGAATGGCACCATATCAGCGTCAACGAGTCCTTGCTGCTCCATTCGGAATCGAATAGCCGCGATGGGATCTGGTGCTTCAATCGAAAATTGGGCATCCTCAAAAGCAGTCACCAGCGTGATCAATATCTCTAACTCGTCCCCATCCGGCGTATTTGGCTCTGCGTCAAAAAGCTGCTCAATGCGCTTTAGTGCAGCTTTGTTATCTGCCACTGTTCTAATTGGATTTATTTGCATTGCAAACCTCCTAAATTGTGGTTGCATCAACGCTGTCATACTCTGCATGAGTACCGACAAAGCGAACATAAACCATTGAAAAATCGTACTTCACCGCCACTATCAGACGATACTTGTTGCCGTGTATGTTGAACACCACTCGGTTGTTGCCTACAAAGCTGGCATTACGGTATTGGGCTTTAATTTCCTGCGGATTTCGCCAAGTGGCACATTTCGCTTCCTCGTACCACGATTTGAGCGGTTGTTCGCTATCTTGGTAACCGGGCTGCTCCCAAAAATCCCGCAGTGTCGCTCTTGAAACAACTCTCATGTGTTCTCCCCTCTTCGCATTTCCCATTATGGGAAATGCAGGCGCTACAGTCAACAACATTTTCCCATTTTGGGAAAACCACCGAGCCCCCTATGAAAATAAAAGACCACAATAACAAGGTGGGGGGCGAAATGCGCTCCCCCAAAAAACAACGTCAATTCATGCCATTGGCGATTGTATCAGCCTCAGTACTGGTTGGCCTGCAACTGGCAACTCAGCACTTTGCACACACATTTGGGTACCAACCTCAGCTTGGCGAAAACTTCTATAATCTCTATCTGCCCACCAATATTCTCACCTGGGCATTTGAGTGGTATTCCATTTACCCCTCGCAGTTTATTACCTCGGGTAGTGTCGGTATGGTGGCGACGGCGCTCGGCTTTATCGCTGCACTAACCAACAAAGTACGGCAATCCTCACAGTCCAAACCAAACCAGTTCCTACACGGCTCAGCACGCTGGGCAAATCGCTCCGATATCGAAAATGCCGGGTTATTGAAATCCGCAACATCAACAGATGACGATACCGGCACAGGCGTTTACGTAGGGGCTTGGGTCGATGACGATGGGGTTATTCATTACCTGCGCCATAGTGGTGCTGAACACGTTCTTTGTTACGCGCCTACCCGTTCCGGTAAAGGCGTTGGGCTGGTTATTCCAACACTGCTGTCATGGCGCAAAAGTGCATTGATCACTGATCTAAAAGGCGAGCTTTGGGAGTTGACAGCTGGATGGCGTAAACAAATGGGCCAGAAGGTATTACGCTTTGAACCAGCCAGCCGTCACAGCATTTGTTGGAACCCCATCGACGAAATAAGGGTGGGGACTGACTTCGAGGTTGGCGACATACAAAACCTGTGTACCTTAATTGTTGACCCTGACGGGAAAGGCTTAAATGACCACTGGCAAAAAACCGCCTTTTCGTTGTTGTGCGGGGTCGTTGTCCACACCATTTATAAATGCCAGGCCGAGGGTAAAACCGCATCACTTCCGGCTATCGATGCAATGCTGTCTGAACCCAACCGCAATATTTCAGATCTCTGGAATGAAATGGTGTCATATCCTCATATCAACGGGAGCAGTCACCCATTAGCTGGGGCAGCAGGGCAAGACATGATTGACCGACCAGAAGAAGAAGCTGGCTCGGTGCTCTCCACCGCCAAAAGCTATTTGATGCTATATCGCGACCCTGTGGTTGCGGCCACGGTCCGCAAGTCTGAGTTTGCTATAAAAGACCTCATGCACCATGGCGATCCCGTCAGCCTGTATATCATCACTCAACCCGTCGATAAAGAACGCCTCAAGCCTCTGGTTCGGATCATGGTAAACATGATTATTCGCCTACTGGCCGCCGATATGAAGTTTGAACACGGCAGGCCCGTCGCCAACTACAAACACCGGCTACTCGGCATGATTGACGAGTTTCCGAGTCTCGGTAAGCTCGATGTTTTGCAGGAATCTCTTGCTTTCGTCGCAGGGTACGGCATTAAGTTCTATTTAATTTGCCAGGACATTAACCAGTTAAAGAGTGAAAAAACAGGGTATGGCCGCGATGAACAGATCACCTCAAATTGCCACGTCCAGAATGCCTACCCACCCAATCGCATGGAAACCGCTCAGCACCTGGCCAGCCTGACAGGTGAGACAACCATCATTAAGGAGCAAATAACGACTTCGGGCAAACGCTTTTCAGCCAGTCATACCAACGTTTCCCGCACGTTTACGGAAACAAAACGCACACTACTGACGCCTGATGAATGTATGCGATTGCCAGCACCTGATAAGAATGCAAAAGGCGAAATAGTCAAAGCTGGGGATATGGTTATTTATGTTGCCGGGTATCCGGCGATATACGGGCGCCAAATTCTGTACTTCAAAGACCCTGTGTTTTCTGAACGTGCTGCCATCCCCGCCCCAAAAAACACAGATCGCATAAGAACCCCTACCCCGCCTCAAAAATTCACTCTGAACGACTAGCAACCCCACCGGGGTTATCCACAGTTTTGGGGGATAACCTGGGCAAAAACTGTCCAAACCTCACGACAGTCCCCTGTAATCAAAAAGGAAACCATTATGTTTATCAAATTATGCCGCATCGGCCAGGATGCGATTACCCGCTATACCCCCCAAGGCACCGCAGTCACCGTTATTTCCTGCGCATATAGCGTCGGGTACGGCGAGCACGAAAAAACGCAGTGGATTGAGGCTGAATATTGGGGCGAACGCGGTCAAAAATTGGCCGAAAAACTCACCAAAGGCCGCCAAATATTACTCACTGCCGACGATGTTTACATCGACACGTTCACAAAAGCCGACCATTCAACAGGCTTCAAACTCAAATGCCGCGTGGTGGGCATTGATTTCACCTCCGGGAGTCAACCCCAATAAGTGAGGCGTACTATGGAAAGATTATTCATCGCAGAAAAACCCAGCGTCGCACGGGCCATTGCGGAGGTTCTGGGGATCACCGGCAAAGGCAATGGCTATATAGAATGCGGCTCAGATACTATCACCTGGTGTTTCGGGCACATGCTTGAACAAGCCGAACCCGATCATTACACCTCAGCAGACACCCCCGTCCGGGACGGCAAAAAAATCTGGCGAGTCGAAGATCTCCCCGTCATTCCCAAAGAGTGGATACTCCACCCCAAAGCGGATGCCAAAGCGCAATTGACGCAAATTGGCACCTTGCTCAAACAGGCGCAAACGGTGGTGAACTGCGGAGATCCAGACCGCGAAGGCCAAAATCTGGTTGATGAGGTACTGACTCATTACCAAAGCCAAGCGCCGGTACTGCGCTATTGGTCAAGTGGCATTGATAGCGTCTCGGTCGAGCGCGCCCTCAATTCCCTGTTTGACAATACTGAGAAAAAAACCTTCGGGGATGCCTCCATTGGCCGCCAGCGGGCAGATTGGTTAATTGGGATGAATCTCAGCCGGGCATTCACGCTGCGAGCTGAACGCGGCGGCTCAAGAGCACTTATCACTGTTGGCCGCGTACAAACCCCTGTCCTCTCCATGGTCGTCAATCGTGACCGCGACATTGAAAACTTTAAGCCCGTTCCGTTTCACACGTTACGCGCCACATTGCAAAGCACTGATGGTGAGTTTAGCGCCAAGTGGAAAGCCAAAGAGGAACAAGCAGGGCTCGATAGTGAAGGTCGGTTGATTAATACAGAAATCGCCGACGCACTGGTATCAAGCATGACTGGTTCGCCAGCTTCGATAACAGAAGCCAAATCAACGGCAAAAAAGGCACACCATCCGTTGACTTACTCATTGTCCAATCTGACGGTTGCCGCGAGTAAACAGTTTGGTTATTCCGCACAAAACGTCCTGGACACATGCCAGGCACTTTACGAAAAACACAAGTTAACGACTTACCCCAGGACGGATTGCGGTTACTTGCCTGAATCGCAATTTGCGGATGTTCCTGACATTTTGGAAGCACTGAAACAGGTAAACCCTGAACTGACTCCAGTCATTGATAAAGCCGATCCAAAGCTGAAATCCAAAACCTGGGACGACAGCAAGTTAACCGCGCACCACGGCATTATCCCGACTCACGAAGTGGCAAACAAAAGCGCCCTATCGGAAATGGAGCGCAACATTTATGAGCTAATTGTGCGTACCTACATAGCGCAGTTCTACCCCGTTCATGAATACCGCAGCATCCAAATCAATATTGAGATTGGTGGGGAATGCTTCACAGCCTCGGGTAAAGTCATCACGCTGAACGGCTGGAAAGACGTCTATCGCGAAGCGGACGACGACACAGAGAAGGAGGAGGAACAACACCTTCCCAACGTACAAAAAGGAGACTCGTTAACCTGTCTTGCCATCGAGCGCAAAGATGCGAAAACAAAACCACCCAGCCGCTTTAATGAGGGAACTATCCTGGCTGCCATGGTGGGGATCCACAAGTTTGTAGATGACCCCGCCATGAAAAAGCTGCTGCGTGAAGAAGATGGCCTCGGCACCGAAGCCACCAGAGCGGGGATCCTGACTGAGCTTAAAAATCGGGGGTATTTGGTTGAACAAGGTAAAGCATTGGTCAGTTCCCCTCTTGGCCGTAGCATCGTTGACGCACTGCCAACGATGGTGAAAAGTCCGGTGTTAACCGCCCTGGTTGAACGCCAACTCAAAGATGTGGAGTCCGGCAAGCTGTCGCTCGATGCCTTTACCGCTGCCCAGGTGAAATTTGTAACTGAGCAGGTTGAAAAGGCTAATGTTGGCGCAGTCAAAATAGCAGGTGCAAAACCCCCGCTGCCGGTATCAGAGCTCTACAAGTGTTTGCTGTGTAATCATGGGTTGGTTCGCCGTCCCACATCGACGAAAGGCCGCTACTGGTGGGGATGCAGCCAGTACCCAACGTGTACACAAATGTACGCAGATATCAACGGCAGGCCAAATTACGCAAAACCAATCCAACCCAAAGAAACCGCCCCCCAATAAAGCGCACCCGTGGTGCACTCTTCTGATCACACGCCCCGCGCCCACTCTTGGGCGCTTCTTTTTGAGGTACGAAAACATGTCAAAAAACCAACCACACATCACTGAGCAGGTGAAAGCCAAACTGTTGGATTCTGAAACCCCCGGCTTTCAAGCGGAGTTCAGCCCAGAAGAAGCCGAAGCAATCGGCGCATTTGAGGAAACCGCGTTAACTGAGAGTGACGCCTTGGCGTCGGTTATCGACCTGGAGGGCAATCATGACTAAAGCACCCAAAAAAGCATTTCATGAAACGGTCGCCGAAACCCTGATAAGCTTGCTTGAAAAAGGCACAGCCCCCTGGCAAAAGCCCTGGATCCCAGGTTCCCCACCTTCCCAGCCCTACAACCCCAGCTCAAACAACCGCTACAAAGGGATAAACGTCCTTAACTTAATGGCTCAAGGTTATCAAGATCCCCGCTGGCTGACGTACAACCAAGCAAAAGCGTTAAACGCCCAGGTGATAAAGGGAGAACGTGGTACCCAAGTGCAATACTGGAAGTTTGCCGAAAACCAGCAAAAAACCGATGACAAGGGCAACCCTGTGTTTGACAGTCAAGGCAAGCCGGTAATGGAACTCGTCCCGCTTGAGCGTCCGAAGGTATTTTTTGCTGTCGTGTTCAACGCACAGCAGATTGATGGAATGCCCCCATTAACCTATGAAGCAGCAAAGCCGGAACAGCTCTGGGAGGCTCAGGAACGTGTTGAAAAGATGCTGCTGGCATCTGGTGCTTCAATAACTCACGACCAGTGCAACAGAGCTTTCTATCGCCTTTCAACGGATAGGATCCATCTACCGGAAAAGCACCAGTTCCCTGATATGGCCGGGTACTACGCCACCGCATTACACGAGTTAGGCCATTGGACCGGCCATCCGTCCAGGCTGGCAAGGGATTTGGGACACCCGTTTGGCAGCACTGGATACGCCAAGGAAGAATTACGGGCTGAAATTGCTTCGATGATCCTGGGAGAAGAAACGGGGATCGGCCACGACCCAGAGCAACATGCCGCGTATGTTGGTAGCTGGATTAAAGCCCTGAAAGAAGATCCTTTAGAGATTTTCCGGGCTGCAGCTGATGCGGAAAAAATCAGAGGGTTCGTGCTGGCACTTGAACAACAGCAAACCATTCAGCAAACCCCACCTCAGTCTGCTGACATTCCCGCGATCTTAGCGACCCCATGGCTACTCGCCGACGATGTAGAAGCCTACGGCGAACACGCCGGTCATTGGATTGTGGTCACTCTGGATCACGAAAAAGAACTCCCAGGCGGCCCATGGGAGCACCTCGACGATGCGAAACAGGCCGCTGACTTCATCAACCTGAAAGCAGCCGCTTACCTTGAAAAAGCAGATAAGGAGTTAGCATTGCAGGACGTTTACTCAACCCGCCAGCAGGTGCTTTCCAGCGTCATATCAATGCTACCGGAAAACATGCTGTTGGCACTGACAGATATTGCCGAAGAACGAAAGCAACTGATTAACGGTAGTGGCAATTCCTCCGAAGCATATGAGCGAAAAGCGATTGAATTGTTTGGCTCGGCAATCCCACTGGATTTCAACGGCCACGTTATCGTTAAAAGTCGCGCAGAAGGTGAGGTACCGGAATTTTTTGGTATTTATGTGCAGCAGGCCAATGGCAAGGAACAATGGATTGCCAACAGAGATACGCCAAAAGAAGCCTCTGAGCTATCGAGTTGGCTAAAACTGGTCGATGCGTTTTCTGAGCCCAACACTGCCGAACAAACAGCCAAGCTGGCCAGTGTAAACGTTACCCTGGTATTCCAAGATCCTCACAGCACCGTTGACGATAAGTCGGCAGCCCAGGAGCTGAGAAAAACGGCAGAAATGGAGGCACTGCTAAGCAGCGACGATATGAAGCAGCGGATTGCCAAGCAGCTTACGGGGATACCAGATCAAGGTTCTCCTTCAAAAGAGATTGAGCAAGCGCGGCACTACATCAATGTGCCATATAAGGAAAAAGCCGAAGCCAAGAAGCTTGGTGCGCGTTGGGATCGTGAACAGCAATCCTGGTTTGTGCCACCTGGCGTTAACGTCGCTCCTTTTACAAAATGGCCAGAGATAGAGCAGGCTCCCGTCCAGACAAAACAGCCTCAGAAGCGATATTTGGCAGTCCCTTACGAAGAGCGAAAGGAAGCCAAAGCTGCCGGAGCCAAGTGGGACAAAACCGCCACATCCTGGTACATCGATGGCGAAAAGTTCACAGACAAGGTACTCAAGTGGCTGCCGGAAAACCGCCCCACTGAACAAGCGCCCGCCATGACTCACAGAGAAGAACTTGCCCTTGCAATGCAAGACATGGGCTTTGATGTGACAGGAGAACACCCCATTATGGACGGGCAAAAACATCGCTGTAGGCTGCTCTCGGATAAAGCATCAGTATCCGACAAAAGCGGCAGTGGTATGTATGTCGCGTTCATGGACGGTATACCCGCCGCTTACATTGCCAATAATCGTACAGGAGAGTCGCGGAATTGGTCATCGAAAGGGTATTCAATGACCGACGAAGAGAAAGCAGCGTTAAACGCTCAAGCGGCGGCCAAGAGGCAAGCCCGAGAAGCAGCACAAGCTGCTGAGCGACAAAGCGTCGCAGCTGGTATCAGCAATTTGCTCAACGTCTGCAACTCACCAACAGGCAATGAAAAATACCTGCAAATAAAACAAGCCAAGGTGGGCAACTTGCTCGTCGTTCCTGAGCCCTCTGCATTCCCCAATGATGCCAAAATCCTAATTGGGACGAATTGGAAAGCATCGCAGGCATTACGCGCCAACAATCCGAACCATGTCGTTTTTACTACTGGTGATTTGATTGTTCCCGCACACGATACCAGCGGCAAAATTTGGACGGTTCAGACAATTCAACCTAATGGCGTAAAGATGTTTCCTAAAGGCTCACAAAAAACGGGCTCATTTCACATTGTCGGTGGGGATATGGATGCCTTGGCGAAAGCGCCGGTCATTCTGCTGAGTGAAGGTTACGCCACCGCAGATACGTTGAGTGAAGCAGCTGAATTGCCGGTGGTCTCTTCATTTGATGCCGGCAACCTTATCGT
This sequence comes from Shewanella khirikhana, assembly GCF_003957745.1. NCBI lineage: Bacteria > Pseudomonadati > Pseudomonadota > Gammaproteobacteria > Alteromonadales > Shewanellaceae > Shewanella > Shewanella khirikhana. Next base: position 21,306 of record NZ_CP020374.1, read on the forward strand.
GGTAGCTAAAGCTCTACGAGAAATGCACCCAAGTAAGCCCATGTTGATTTGCGGCGATGATGACGCTCACCAATTGATGACTGAGGGTAAAAACGTAGGACGGGAGAACGCGACCGTTGCTGCCGAAGCTGTTAACGGCGCGACACTTTTTCCCCTCTTCGCCCCTAGAGAACAGCATTATCCCGTTGATCTGCCGCCAGTCACACCCACTGCCTGGCGCGATAAGCACCTCACCCAAGCCCAAAGTGATGCCATCGAAAAGATGAAAGGCTTTACTGACTTCAATGATTTGAAGGTAAAAAGTGCACTGGGTATCGATGGGGTTAAACGCCAGGTGAAATTAGCCATCAATGAACTATTGAACAGGCTCCCCCAACAGCACACTTCAACACAGGAACAAAACGCCAAAAAATCAAAAAGTCACTCACTAACCATGTGATATTGAAAGCGCCGTACCAGGCGCTTTCTCATGGTAGACTATGTAAACCTAAAACAAACTTTAACTTCATGTCTCAAATAGTCATCTATCAGCCAAGCGATGTGACCACAGCATTAGCAGCGCAAAAAACAGCAAAGAACGCACGTATCGCAAATACTAGTGGACAAGTAAGTTTTGGTATATTCCCTTTGAATAGTCACGGATATCAGTCAGCCCCAATCATTCTAAAACTTGGCTTCATCGGTTATGCAAGCCAGCGTACTGGCGCCTATGGCTTGCGTCATATCTGGGAAAAACACGGCCAAGAGATAGGCATAAGCAACCCCTCTGATGTACCTTCATTCATCGAATCAATACTCATCCCCGGGGCCGAAGTCATCATAGATTCAACCAAATCTGCCAAACCGCTGATAATAGAATCCAAGACGGGTCTGATCACTGTAGGTTTTAGCACACCTCCCAACGAAGCCCCGCACTATCACATCATTACGGCGTACACGAGGAAGAACCATCCAGGTACTGTAATCGCCACGCTGTAGCAAAAAAAGCCAAGCATAAAATGCTTGGCTTTTTTTGCTACAGGTGACTAGTCTGTAGGAGTGATTACCCGTGGCTCCCCCTTAGCACTAAGGTTCGGGGTGACAGTCATAATGACTATCTGGCAACCGAATACGGCATTTCTGGTATGCCGTACTAGCAAAAACATGTAACCAATCCAGATTAAGGATACATGCTGCGCCCTTCTATTTGTTGACACCTGTTATATTATGAAACATTGACGGAATGGTCAATATGTTTAACGCCTTGTCCTCCTCGCCCTGGAAACCACGCCATCCTTGTTGACCGAAACCAGCTCACCAACTTTGAATTGCTTCAATGTGCTAACAGGAAACACAGCCACAGCACCATCAGGCTCAGCAAAGAGCATTAGTGAAACGCCGTTTACCTTTCTCGCGCCAAGGTAGGCCGTCTTAGTAGGGCGGGTTAAGGGGCGATGTTCTGGAACTAATATCCCCTGATCTCTTTTGTCTAAACGCTCTGATATGTATGCTTCTGCTGCTGCCATTTGTGCCGCAGTTATTTTGGAGTGAAATACATTCCATCGCAATGCGTCAGCACCGCGTCCGGATCTTTGCTTGTCCATGTCATTACATGCATCACCCGGCAATAGCACTGTACTTGGCTTGATGATGCTTGCCACATCGATGCTGGACAGGTGGCGCACGCTGTTATATCCGGCGGCAGCCTGTCGGGCGCTTCTCGCTCCAAATGCTCCAACGTCTGACTTTTGTTCGGATCGAACTCCTGAGGCAAACTCATCCCAGGGTCTAAAGTCGTTTCTGTCGGCAGTTCGTCGTCCATCTGCGCCATCGCCTGCGCGATTAAATCCTCGTCCTGCAATGATCCTTCTGTTGATTTCGTCATGTTGTTTCTCCAGTAATAATTTTTGCTTTAGCTTCTCAAGCTCCGGAGCAGAAAACACCACGCGCACATGACCAACCACGGCGGCTTTGACCGCTAAAGCCTTAAACTCGTCGGTCCCGTTAACGGTCAGCATGTTCCCAAATCGCTCCTGGGCCATCCTAAGTGCTGTAATGACACCCTCTGCGGTAATGTTTCTGACAATTTTTAACTGTTGGCCATCATCGCGGATCCCCGCCTCTGCTCCCTGCTGATACCTCACAACTCCCCCTTTAGTGACTACCTCGCCGCTCTTTACATGGCGTGAGTCTTGGCCTGAGAAGGTATTACCTTTTAAGGTTGCCCCCTTCCGGGCTCTTAATGCGTTCAATGCCTCAACGTTCCCGGCCTCGGCCTGTTCCCTTAACCAATCAGCCCACGTATGACGGCGATTATTCTTGTTTAATGCGAGCCGTTCATTCTGGTACTTCTGATTTATTTTCTTAATATTATCTTTTAATGACTTACTCGCTTGACGATAGAGAACCTTTCTCATTAGATAATTATCTGATAACGAAATCAGTATTCGCTTTAGCTTCCCTGAGCGTTTAATCATTTCAACTTCAAATTGTTTACGGCGTTTTAAAGCGTTTAATATTGACGTTTTTCGCTTCCTATTATTAGCTTGCTCTTTTAGATAACGAGCGTATAAGCCGCTAGTGTCAACTCGCATTTTTTTAGGTTCTTTCTGATAAAAACGTTTTTTATCACCAACAAAATCAGACTCTTTAAACTCGCCAAATTTCGCCTCTAATTTTGCTTTAGAAAATGCCCTATCAACTGTACTTGCCTTAACAAATACGCCTGATTCAACACTCTCAATAACAAAACCATTACCCTTTTTATGCAAAGCCAGCCCATTAAACGCCATGACTTTATGAAGTTCATCCCAGTTTTTAGAGGACTTTATATCTTCATAACAAACCCGTTTAATCCATCCTGCAAGACTTTCAATACCTGAGTGATGCTCTAAATCACTCGCTCTACCAGAGGAAGGAATTTTAAGGCTGATGTGATTATCGACATCCAGTCCGTGTTTCTTTTCAAGTGATGCACACGATTTAGCCAATGTCTTATAGGGGTAAAAAGGTTCAACTGCCGTTAGTTTTTCAGGATGAATTTTATTAATGGCAATATGCATGTGAACATTATCCGTATCATAATGCACAACACTTACTCGCTGGTGTTCGGCAAAGCCCAAATCTTGACAGATAGTTTTTTCAACATCATTTAAAATATCTTTACTCGGATTTTCACCCGCACGAAAGCTCACAATTAAATGATAGGTCTTATCTTTAGTTGTACGAGTATTCATTTGCTGAGTGGCTAAAATTTCATTTATTGCCATATCTAAATTATTAGAATGACAATTTGAAAATGAAATTTGACCAACCCTATCAATCTTATCCTGTGAATCCGTGATATAATTTACAAGGTTTGCAAAGTCACTTTTCTTTAATGAATTAATAGGAACATGCTTCGCTATCACTTGTTTTGCCCTAATCGTGGTCGGATCACATTCGACATAACAGCACCCAATTCAACTTGCGTATCTTCAATTTTTGTCAATACCGCGCGAATAGTTTCAGGGGTAAAGTTTGCAACTCTTGCATCATCAGTAAGCCACCATTTCAAAAGCCCACCCAAGCGACCAAGATCACCGCTTATTCTTGCCATTTCGCGCACCTGTACCGCATCAACGATCCCATTTACCTGGTATCCCTGCCCAACGGCTAACAAAAATGATGATGCTGTCTTACCAGCCGCTTTTGCGTTTTCTTCAATCAACTTTTTTTCATCGGGGAGGCAATAAACCGTGATGCGCTGACTCCCCTTCCTAGAGGCTTTTTGTACTTTGGGTGCTGGTTCATTCATGGCGCTACATCCTCTTGATTGAGTTGCTGACGGTAGTCAGCGAGCCTCGCAGAGCAGGATACGTTGAGCATCCCCGAAGGGATGCGAATAAGTGAAAAGTAAAGTCATGTACGCGATTTATCGCGGTACATGTACTTTACACATCCTGCCCAGTTTAAAAGACATCTTACACCAAGGTTAGAGCACGAACAAATAACGGACACACTTCGTTTATCGCTTGAACTTGGGAAATGGGGTGATAAACTGCGTAAAAACGCCGTTTCACTTGCATTTCAAGCGGTTTGTACCAAGTAAATCAGTTACAAATCAGTGATAAACAGTCATAAAAACACGGTAAATACGGAAAAGAGATTTATATGGATAAAGGCGTCAGCGGCATTGACCAATGGTTTGCTAGTCGAACTGAAAAAGACAAAAAACGCCGAAAAAGCGGGTGGGTACTTTTTTTGGCAGTATCAGATGAAGTCTTTGCGGCACTGGATTCTGGATATAACATGAAAGTGATCCATGAATACCTAACAGATCAAGGAAAGCTACAGTGCTCGTATGACACGTTTCGCGGGTATGTGAAAAAGTACAAGCAAAAACCAATTAGACCAGTGGCCGCCGCTCCTGCGCCCAATAAACCGAAAAAATTTGAATTTAATCCTAAGCCCCAAAAAAGCGAATTAATTTAAGGTGAATCCATGAGCAAAATTCATATAGTTCTGCAAGGTAAAGGCGGTGTAGGCAAATCATTAGTGGCCTCGCTAATTGCTCAATACAAAACAGCCCAGCTAGACAAAGTGACTTGTATTGATACCGACCCTGTTAACGCCACATTTGCCAGTTACAAAGAATTAAATGTAGACACTTTTAAAATTATTGAAAACGACGAAATTAATATTCGCAGTTTTGACGCGCTTATTGAAAGAATCGCGCAAACTGAAAATGATATAATCATTGATAACGGCGCTAGCTCTTTTGTACCTTTATCAAACTATATTATTCAAAATGGAATAGCGGATATCATCCAGGAACTCGGCCATGAGTTAATTATTCATACTATTATTACAGGCGGCCAGGCTTTATCTGATACTTTGAATGGCTTTGTCTCCCTAGTAAATCAATATCCTGAAAACTGCTCCTTTGTTGTTTGGTTAAACCCTTATTGGGGAGCGATTGAGGCCGAGGGAAAACATTTTGAGAATATGAAAGCCTATACAGTAAATAAAGAAAAAGTATCAGCTATTATCGAGCTACCAGCTTTAAAAAAAGAAACGTTTGGCCGTGATTTTGAAGATATGTTGCGTGATAAAAAAACATTTAACGAAGCAATTAACGATGAATCCCTAACAATTATGAATCGTCAGCGTTTAAAAATGCTAAAAATGGATATTTTCAAGTTAATCACAGCGGCTTCAATAATATGAACAAAGAATTAGAGAAAGTTATTCAAGATATTGCCAACATCCATAATATCAGTATTGGGCGTGACGATCCGATATTGATTTTGTACACAATGAACGAATTATTGCTTAAGAGAGCGGCAGAAATACAAGAAAATCAATTGAAAGTATTTCATGAAGAGATTCAGCTTTCAATGAAACAATTGAGCGAAGAATCTAAGGATAAGGCTGAAAAGGTTATTTCTGCTGCGTTAAATGCCAGCCGCGCTAATATAGAACGCGCAACCAGTGAACAAATTGATAGTTTTAATAATCAATTAACCAAATCACTAATTGAGTTTAAAACTATTTTATCTAATGAAAACTCAAAAGGAATGCAGTTAGCTAAATTTAGTATGATTAGCTCTGTGTTTACACTGGCTGCCGCTGTGATTCTTGTAGCTGTCAGTATCACCTAAAAAGCAGGGTTGTTCTGAGTTCATTACTTGGCGCGAGATTCATTTGTGGCATCTATGAGTTCTTGATGGATCGTCCACTTTTCGTTTATCACAGCCAGTGCTTCATCAAACTTCGAATCTTTTAAGTCATTGGCCGTGTATGCCATTGACTTGCTATGCCCCAGCACCAAATAAGCTCTTAACGCATCAATTTTTCTATCGCTGGTGAACTTTGTGAAGCGTAGTAAACACTGAAACTGCTTGTCAGATACCTGGCCTTGGATCAAACGATGAATCAAGCGACGATTCTGCATACCCACTACCCCCTATTAACCAGGGGTAATTCAAGTTCCCTAAAACAATACGCGGTGTTAATCGATGCTAAGTTGTCTCGCCGTTCTCGATGAGCCAAACTCTGATCATTTCGAATTTTCCGCTCTGCTCCAGACGCTTGTATTTCTAACGTTTCTATACACTTACTTGCCCTAAATTTGCGGATCCAATACCAATCTAGCTCGTTTAGAGTACTGCACTGTAAAAAATCCATTCCATGCATGCCCTTTTATAAAAATTCAACTATCCCCGCCCAAGTTGACAGGGATAGCCGATATTTTGCCAACCTTGCCGATTAAATTAGGAAATCTTCCAAAGCTGCACCGCCTTCTACGGCATTCCGAAATGCCGTAGGTGTACGCCCCTGACCTGTCCAGATAACTTCCTGGCCATCTACGACGATTTTGTATTTAGCTGGTCGAGGTGCTCGCTTCTTACTTGCGGATTTAGCTGTTATAAGACCTAAATCCTCTACTGACAGCCCAATTTCATCCATTTGCTTACGAATAGCTTCAATTCTAGCGTTTCGTTCCGCGTTGGCTTTCAACTCTTCCTCAGCCTCGGCTTCACGATCAGCAATAATTGTCTCTAACTTCGCAAGCAATTTACACAACTGCTCAACTGGTAGATCTTTGACTGCTGCTTTCAAACGGCGCCCGTGTGTTAACATTTCAAGAAACTCATTCATACTTTTTTCCATAATAGTTAAATAAGCTTACGATTGGGTTTGCAAATACGTCTGCCAAACTCTTTTTACAGTTGCTTTACTGCATCCTGCTTTTTGTGCCGTTAAAGAGATTGACTCTCCAGATTTTCGCAATGCAACAATGAAGCTATGCAGTTGCACATTCGCTTTTCGTCCTTTAAATTTCCCTCCTTCCTTGGCTTGCTCAATTCCCTGTCGTTGGCGCTCTCGCCGATCTTCGTAGTCATCCCTCGCAGCTTGAAGCGCCAGGCGTAAAAGCAAATTCTGAATAGCGTCCAAAACAATCTGGGCAACACCACTAGAATCATCAACCAATTCAGACAAATCCACAACACCAGGTATGGACAGCTTTGCCCCTCGGTTCTTAATACTCTGGATCAGCTTTTCAGCATCCAGCAGCGGCAATCGGCTGATTCGATCCAACTTTTCCGCAATAACAACATCATTAGGCTGCAAATCCGCAATCATGCGGAGTAGTTCAGGTCGATCTGCACGAGCTCCCGAGGCTTTTTCTCTGTATATCCCTGCAACATAGTAACCTTTGGCCTTTGCGTCAGAAACAAGCCTTTCCTGCCGCTCAAGGTCTTGGCTCTCTGAACTAACACGCATATAGATTCTAGCAACTTTCATTTTTATACCGCCGCAGCCTCCTAGCTCACTTGAGTATACCCAAAAAAGCCACCACAAAACCGCCAGGCTCAAATTAGATAAACCAACCTAAAAGAGCCACTTTAAAAAAGCAACTTAAAAGAGCCTTGGAGCATCATCAAAGTTCTTAACTTAGTTCGCTTCCTGGTTGCCTTTAACAGCAACTGCCTCTTGAAGGATCCCAATAACTTCATCAAACCGTTGAACATCAATGATACTTTTTTGACCCTGTTGATCGATTATAAAGCCCTGTGAACGCTCTTGTTTAGTGGTAGCTAAAAGTTCTTCAATATCTTGAAGAGATAGTGTCAAAACATCACTGAGTACATTTAATTCCATTTCGATTACCTCCCAAGGGTTCGCCCCCCACGTTTTTTCTTATCTTGCTTCAGTTCTTGTTCTTGCTTTTTTATCGGTGCTTGATGTTGTCGCTTTGCCTGCTGTAACGAATCCCAATTATCGGCTAGTTCGGGATTTTGTGCCCTCATCTTCCTTGTTGCCAGCTCTTCAACCCGCATCGAATACAACCCTATACCTTCTTTAATTTCGATGACAATCTCCAAGCGACTTTGAAGAGTCTGTAACCGGCTTTTCTGCTGTATTAGGGAAAGTTTCCAGGTATTGCGGGTTCTGGGCATAGAAAAGAAACCGGGGTGACTCGACTGCGTTTGTTGTAATCGCATCCGCTGCTGGTCAATCAAGTTTACTAAGCGAGTCTCGACACTTTCTACCTGACGATGTTTGGCCTCAGTATAGATGGCCAGCATTTCCTGATAGTTCTGCTCAACCTTTACCCCCGAACGTCCCTCGCCTCTTGAGCTCGTCGGCGCTTCAATTCGGTTCGCACCCAATCGCTCGATTCCTTCATGTCTTGCCGCAAGAATTCTTTCTCGGATAGCGTCAACACTCTTGGCTGATTTGAGGTGTCCAGCTTCACCTTGCGTGAGTTTGTCGATCTCATAACCAAACGTCTCCAACCAAAATTGATTCATACCCGAACTATGCTTGCTTTCTATAGAGGCCAGCATGGAAATCTTGACAGGGAGCTTAAGGGTGCCTTCGTGTGCAGTCATAACAGCAGCAGCTACAACTTTACCACCTCTGTTCTCTACATAGCCTCGTAAAGAGGCTACCGTCCCCCCCATTGTCAATGTGTCATCAACAATCAGGTACTTTTGCCCCTGCGTGACCTCTCCCTCAAATGTAGGATTAAACGCAAGACGATGGTCAGCACCAGAATCCGTTCGACCAACCTTAACGCTTTGTATGATGTTTAGCGATACGTCCAGACCCAACCTATCAGCAAGCACCTCTGCCATTGCAAGTGGTATTTTGTTATTGCCGGATGCCTCGACAGCTAAAACAGGCAAAACCACGGGCTTACAGTCCCCTATTCGCTCCCTGATAGCCTCCACCGTTTCATCAATAAGAAGCCTATGTACCAGCTCGAAGGCCGCAGGCATATTGCCAGACTTAGCCGCCACGTACTCGGGCTCGTTCTTCAACGCCCCCAAGTCGCCATTTCTTATCACTTCGGGGAAATCGTCCCAAGGTGCTCGCTCACCAATCCCGAGTTTATTCAAGACTCCTCCCATTTTTATCAGGCGAGGGGCTCTACTTTTTTGCAGCAATGTTTTCCAACATAGCAGTAAGTCTGACTGAGCCAACGCTTTCAACCAGCTTAGAAATTGCTATATCAAAGGTTTCCTGGTCGCTTTTAGAGCCGATAGCCTGACCTAGTTCAGCCAGAAGCTCATCCATACCTACTCGAATTTTAATATTTTTCTGGATGACATAGGGGGAACGCTTCCGGTTTTGCCGACGAGCAAATCCCATACTCTCTGATTGCGCCTCAATTTCTCTTAACTGCCTGTCACTCAATGGTTCTTGCGGAATCCGTACAGATTTTTCCAATACAGCTTCAAGGGAAATATCATCCTCGGCACCAATAACTATTTTCTGGCGTGTGTTAGTCATGACTTCCCCCAATCAACATACGTTTTACATCATTCGCATATGCTTTAGCATTACTTGCAGCTTTATCAATACCCGATACTAAAGTCGGATCTAAATCATTGACTATACCGCCATAACTACGAACCGCTCTAAAAGCTTCTCTATCAATTAACGACGAGTCCAGGATATGTACCCCGTTGTCGATAAAATCTTGTTTAATTAGTTTCAGCAAGCGGGTTTGAATAGCAGCGCTTGTACGAGTCAACAGGATACAACACGGGATTTTCCGACCTAGCAATCGACCTTGTTTTCGTATCAGCCCAATAGTTCTAGCAGCTTCTGCAGCATCATCCTCGGACGCCTGGCAAGGAACAATAACCAAATCAGCGCGGCTAATAGCCTGAGTTACAGCAAAGTTAGCTGTTCCCTCTAGGTCAACCAATACAAACTGAGTCGTCGAGCTGGCAGCATCGATATCATCCAAGACCGTCTCTTCATTGGATTTTTCAATCAAAACCAGATTTTTGGGGCACCCGTCTTTTTTCGCCCAGCCTGCACTATGCTGGTTAGGGTCTGTATCAATCAGGGTAACTTTAATATCACTATTTGATAGTGATGCCTGACGACACAACTCACCGACCAGTGTTACACAAGCCGTCGTCTTACCAGCCCCACCTTTACTCTGTGCAAACGCAATTACGGCCATCTTCGCTACTCCATGTTATTTAAAACACAACAAACCTAGCTAGCTATACTATATAAACCTAGCTAGCTATACCATATAAACCTAGCTAGCTATACTGTAGCGCATTAGCTAGCCGCACTCAAGATAGCTAGCTATCAAAATAGTGAATAGCTAGCTATACTATCGAGCGGATAGCCATTTACTTGAATTCCAGGACATAAATCCCAATGTAATAGGAGTGCGTTATTGCACATGGTGATCCAATTTTACACTTATTCATCTGAGGTGATTTATGTCAGACAACGACTACAACGTATACCAAGACACCGACGGAACATGGAAGGGTAAGCGGCAAGACGCTACAAGGGCTAGCGTGACAGGTACAACTCAAAAAGAAGTTTTTGAAAGGACTAGAGAACTCGCGCAAAAAGCTCAATCCGAAGTTTCAATTCATCGTGGTGATAATGGCCAGATCCGTGCCAAACACAGCTACGGCAATGATCCGAAGAATACCAAAGGATAAATAAAAATATAGCTAGCTATATTCAGTGTTAGTGATAAAAGCCCCGGATGGCGCCGGTGGCTTTTATCACTAACACTGACGCTCCATAACAGCCTGAGCTTCTGCTTTCATCGCTCATTATCGGTTTCCTTTAACTTGCGATCTTAAATGCCGGATGCAGGATTTCCCTGGTGCCACTGCAATCACAGGCTCTGATATATCCATCAGCCTCAAAAAGCGATGAGCGACGGGCGGCATCTACAACCGCTTTTATGCGGTTCAGAGGGTGTACCACCTTTCCGCCTGACCGCGCATAAGCCGTTAAAAGCAAGTCAGGATCACCCGCCCACGCAGTATCAGCCCCAGTCTCTATCATCACGTCCTTCAAGTGCTGCGCTATCGAAGCCATATACTGAATTCCCTTAACTTAATTCTCGTTACTCATATGTGAACCCTCAACGTTCAGTTGATAGGTCTAATTTGGCCACTCTTGAGTAGCGTAACGCCCTGTTTTCTACACTCTGTGGATCAATCCATTTGCATAACAGATCTGCTTCTTTCGTTAATGCATTAATGTCAATGTCGAGAGAAAGCGCTCGTACTGCGTCAACCATTCCAACAGCATATTTTTCAACCAATAGAGCCGATAATTCAGGAGATTCAAGACCTCGCTCAACATCATTGGCACGGCCTTTTGCATAACGCCTCAAAGTTTGGATCAATTCCTCTGACATAATTAGTTTCCTTGATCAGTTGCGTTCTTTGACTTGGAATTCACAACAGCCGAAGGGAAGGCTGCCACCTGATTGCCGGGTTAGCCTTTGCTTCGCCCTAGCTTCAATCACGCTGTTATCTTCATCTTCATGGCATGACACTTCGATTTCACCGGAGTATGTTGCCACTTGATACGACACTACTGCTGTTTGTGAGTTCATAGCAAAATCCTATATGTTGTGGTTATCCAGCTGACGATGAGCACAATATGTTGTGTTTTGCAGACCCATTCCGGTTTCCCTTAACTCATTCCATCCTGAGTTTTGCCAATAATGACAGTGTGACTCTTGGCCCCATTCATTTCATTCCAGTTCTCTAATGCTTCCTCCATGGGCGAAATCAAATCGTCAATTTCTTGCTCTTCAAGATCTGGAGTGCGGATATGAGTTATATCGCTGAGTACATTTTCTAAAAACTGAATATTAAAGCTCCATGCCTCCTGCGGCGTCATTACTCCTGCATCAATATCATCTTGGTACATTGGCTCGAATCCGCAGAGGCGTTCATACTCTTCAAACGCCTCTCGCCATTCTTTGTTCAGCTTTTTTGAATAAACACTCATACTGCTTTCCTTAACTCAAACCCTTGAGGCCCACACTTTTCTTAACCTCACGAAGACGTTCTTTTTCGTAGTCATCCAGGGAGGAACAGTCAGCATCCTCAAGCCCTGCCGAAATAATCAGCTCGGCGGCATCACCTGGTTGATCTGTCATTTCAATCATCCAAGCGGCGGCGTAAAGGACGCCTTTTTGCCACTCTGTCAATTGTTTTGCTTTGGCCATGCCCGGTTTCCTTTAACTTGTCATTCGTTGTTGGGCGCTTTCGAGCTGCCCTTCTGTGAATAAGGCAAATTCCTCCAGCTCACGCGCAAGTGTTAAACGTGTATCCCGCCCCTCCTGAGAGTTGGGGTGCAGCCTGCCAGCTTCACGTTCGGCCCTGAACCAATCCCGCAGGGCGGTAGCCGCCTTATGCATTTCCTTGGCGGCTTTGGCTTTCGCCTTGTTAGCCTTATCAACACTCTTACTCAAATCAACCATAGAACCCCCTACAGCGCTCGCCACTGGCGCACATTACGATCATCATAATCAAGACCAAAACACACCTTTACCCGATTACAGATTGTCTCCCGCTCGCCATCAATGATGATGATCCCTTTACCGAGGAATTGCCCAAACAGCTCTCGCTGGGCCTTAGCAGTCATCCAGCCTGACCAAACTCCGAAAACAGAGCCTGTCTGCTCCAGCAAAAATAAGGCAAGGGCGGCGGCGTGTTTCATGGTTGTTGTTTCCTATTGCTCATTTCGATAGGAATATAGTGAAGTATATTTCACGCCAAATCAAGAAATATATTTCACTTTTTTACGATAAGCGGGAGGTTGTTGATTGCATCATCATAGTACCTCGGCCTATCGGTATCCGCGATAATCTGCTGCACTCTGCGCTTTGTCATCCCCCACCGCATAGCTATAAGCTCAGGGCTCCAACCCTTTTTCGCTATTAGCTCCTTGAGATCGTCAGGCGCAACGGGTTTCAACTCATCTACTTTCAAAACTGCCTCCTGTGCTAGAAATATATTTCGCATCATAGCGCCAATTCAAATGCGCGTCTAATCGTTTTGGGGTCTACATCGAGATACGGCCAACTATGGTCAACATCGATATGTCCCAGCACCTGCTGTACATCTTCTATTCGCCCCGTCTGCGCCAGCACCCGCGAGGCCAGCGTTCGCCGTCCTGAATGGCTGGAGCCGCCTTTGATCCCCGCTCTGCGATAGATGCGGCTGATTGTCTGCTGGAGCGCATCACAGCACAGATACTCAACCGGGCCTGACTCGATGACCCGGCGCTTTCGCGCCAACTCAAACGAGCGCCCCTTGTGAGTTAGCACAAGCTTTTCAGACGGGACAAACCCACGGAACAGCCCCGACTCTCCCAGTTGCCAGCCTCGGCTTATACGGTAATCCAACCAGGCAATAACAGCGGCCACAGCTTTCGGATGCGTCAGATAGACGACCCTCGGGGTGCCGTGCTTAGTGATAGCACCGCGCAAATAGACCTCATCCCGCAATGCTCCCGAGGGGTGCATGATGTCGCGGATCTGTATCAGTGCGAGCTCAGTTACACGGATGCCTGTTGTGTGGGTGAGCCACAGCAGCATCACATCACGAACCGATTGACGGCCAGAAACGGAGGCTACGCGCAAAACGTGTTTGAACTGCCCAGGGCGAAGGGATGCCGCTTGGCGGCTGACTGGCTTGGGATTGGGTTTGTATTTCATGGGGCTTCCTCAATTTGATGCCGCATAGCGGCAGGGTATTGAGAAAGTGAGGTTTGGGCCTCCTGATAAGCATATCACAAGGCCCGGCGGGGCGTTCACGGAAACGGGATTATTAAGGGCCACGGCCCTTAATGCTAAGCAATCACCTGACCTGCATATTACTAAGTCATTGAAGCCCTCATTAACCGGCATAGAAATTGCCCTTCGTCCTGCCAGACAGCCGCGAAGCGGCAAGCGCCGCAGGCATGCAGCCTTGGCAGTGAGTCAGGATCTGGATGGTCGGAGACAAAAGAAATATTCAGTGGTGTTCTTAATACTCGCCCCTAGCGTTAGCTAGGACGTGGCGAGGCATTTTTGGGTGGATTTATCCACCGCTTTTTTGTCTTTTAATAATTTCTCTTTTACTAAGAATTACTCTTTTAAAATCAAAAAGCTTTTGGGCTCCCACTTCATACTCCTTTTTCTTACTCCCATTTAGTATTAGATATACATGGGTTATGCACAAGAGCACATCCTCGAGTGAAAAGTAATGCCAAATCAGTTGTGCAACGCGGTTTCACAAGCAGTAAAAGCAGCTGTATTAAGCTCCAAAATGGCTCCATACAGCATTTTGGGGACACTCAGGCAGGGGTGGACCCCGCCTGCGGACGGTAATCAGGTATGCACGGTTAATGCGGCAGGGGAGGGGGATCTGAGACAGGATCAAAAAATAGATCTGAGGTCACTCGTTTGTTCAATGGCAACTGTCGCTTGAACACACGCCATTTAAATGACAGCCCATTTGCGATTGCACGTTGATACGATGCCGCGATTTGTGAGCGTATGTGATCTGAATACACCCCTATTGCGAGCAAAAATTGATTCGACAGCCATTTATAAGCTGCCCGGGAACGCACCGTGCCGGCTTCATCTGCTTTTTTGACCTCTTGCACGTTGTAGACACCCGCCCGTTTCAGCACATCAATATATCTGTACCAGGTAGAGCTGGGGATTGCTTCTCCCCAGCGCTTGGCGTGAGCCAACATCAGCGCATCGTGGCTTGTTGGATCAAAGCCTATATTCTTCGCTTTGCCGACTTGGCCACTGACTAGATCGCAGGTTGTCAGTAACGTCACAGTGATTTCAAACAACTTCCGCTTTGTTCGATCAGATATGGTTCGAGATACGCCGCCGTCGTCAATCTCCAACGCCCTGGTATACACAAGGCGTCGAGCATTGTTGATTAGCTCGTTGAAATAACGGGGCAGCTTGCCCTTTTTGAGTTTAAACCCTTCAAGACTTGCTTTAAAAGCGTTAGCGCCAACAGCGGCACTGTTACGCCGGACAGCAAGCGCCGCAGCACGCTTTTGATCGCGTAGCCGTTGACGTTTCAGCCGTGACTTGTCAGCTGCAGTGAGCTTCTTATGCGGTTGCATGACACATATCCGCCATGCAGTGGGGCTGTGTAGATCGAATGATCACAGCTTTTTTGCAAAGTGGGGTTATGTGTCTTATGTCTCTATCAGGGTGCTGCACATAGCAGCCAAACTGGAAAATTGGCATTTTTAGGTTCCGAATGTTGAGGGTGTTTGGGTGACTAGTCCAAACGATGGATCCACTGTACTGAAAACGATCGCAAAGATCAATATCCCCTCAGCAGCTTAATTTACTGATTTTGGGGCGCAAAAAAGCCGACCCATTCGGATAAGTCGGCTTTTTTGTCGAATGCTTCACGCCAAGAGGTCAGTCCCAGCACATTCTATTCTTTGATAAATGTACACCACATAACATACGTTAATGTGGTGATAGCAAGCTATGTGCTGCACTCTCACCAAAGAACTGCACTTAGTCTAACCCAAGCCCCGCCTCTTTTCAAACTTTTAACCCCAAAAACCCCAAAAAATTCAAAACAAACGTGGCTGGTGCTTCGAAGCAATGCCTACAGCTCTTAAATAAGTAGGCTCCGCCCAGCCTATTAATGGCATTTAATCAACAATTACAACTATTAACCCACATCAGCCAGCCATCAATATATAGTAACCACTCTGCTGTTTACTCGTTTTAAATTGCATAGCAAGGAAGCAGGAAAAGCAGAAGTGTGTGTTTGTTAAAGATACCTAAACCAACGTTCTTCCACCCCTGCGGCTCTCTCCACAGGGGTTTTTTTGCTATCAAATACTTCTGGCATCCAGTTTTTTAAGCTTGCTGATGGTGTATTTCTTTTCCAGCTCTGATACCTCTGAGGCTACGCTACCGTCCAGGTTAAACCGAACAGAGGCTGCCAACACTGTTTCCAAATACTCTCTGCTGGTCACCCACTCGCGAATAGCCCTTTTCGATGCTTTGTGGCTGAACCCTTCCTGTCGAAACCGCGCCAGCAGCTCCTTGCCTGAACCTACCGCCATAGGAGCCTTTAAACCCAATGTCGCCAGAAATGTACGGGATTGTACGACCTGTTCTTCAAACTCCTGCCGCTCGCGCTCTGATTTTTGCTTGTTCTCTGCCTTTCTGGCCAGCTTTTCCAGCCTTGCCTGCTCCTGCCTTGCCAGCCATGCCTGATGTTTGCGCTGCGCCTTGGTCTGCGGAGGATTATCAGAAGGCCCTGCAGGCGTCACTGCCGGAACTGGCGCTGGGGGAAATGAGGGAGGTTGAGAGGTGGTTTTTCGCTTTAACGACAGAATAGGTCTGCTCATTTGAAACTCCCGCTACAGACATTTACATCTATCATATCAACGCCTTGAGCCAGTGGCAAAAACGCAAAAAAATAATGAACATTAAAACATTATTATTTCAACATCTTACACATTCCTTCTTCGCAAGATGGGTGTTAAGAAGAAGATACTAACCAGACAAAGGCCGAACACATGCAGATACGGTAAAACAGAAATACGCAGCCAAAGAGTAGGACTAACACTCTTTGGCTGCTACCACAGAACCTTATGGGGGTAGGTTGCTATGGATAAGCAATATGATAATGAAAAAACGATCATTTTCAACAACTTAGCAAGGGCACCCCAAAACACCCTCTGCTCATTTTCTGTACCTAAAAATCACCATTTGTCGCGAAAAAACTCACCAAAAACCATTGCGACGACAAAATATTTTCGTTTAGTATTTGCCCAGATTTTTACAATCTACACAAAACATGCGCAGTACGTGGGTGCGACAACACCCACGTACTGCTAATCAAACCTACCACGACAGGAGTGGCAAGTATGACTGGCAGACATAGTACAGATCTGCCCAGTGCATTCAACTGGCGTATGCGGCCAGAAGCTGCACTGGCACAAAAAATCTTTTTCATAGGGGGGTATTTCCTATGAAGAGGACTTTCGAACACTTTCAACAATCCCCCATTATTGCCACGCACCATGCACTGCTGGCCGTGAAAGACCTGTCGCACCAATATATTGCGGCCAGTTACGGCTATGCGGACTACGCCGGACAGCCTGTAGAACAACTGATTGGTCTGACCGATGAAGATTTGCTCTGGCAGGAACAGGCCGCTGACGTCATCGCACACGACCTCGCTGTGCTCTGTGGCGACACATCCGTTAGATTGTTTAGATTCGAGCATCCAAACAATTCACGGCGCACATTCCTGCTTCGATACACCGTGGCGCTGCCAAACAATGCAGGTCAGCTTGCAGGCACTCACACGCTATTGCTGCCCTTGTCCGATGATGAGCTTGAGCAGCTCACCGCCCCGCGCCTTATGCACCAGGTCGCCAACCTGTCAAAAAAGGAATTCGTCATCCTGTCCATGCTGATGAACGGCGTGAGTCGAAAGGCTATTTTGGAACAAGAAAATATCTCCATTTCTACTTACGATACTCATCTGCAAAGGCTGAAAAAAAAGTTCCGGGTCAGCACCACCCACGAATTAATCATCGAAGTCGCAAGACGAGACTTATTCCCATTCCCTGACACAATTTACCCTTGAGGAATAAATAACGTAATCGCTATAGCAAAACGGTCTTAAAATTTAACTGTTTGATAACATTTTGTCGTGTTTAACACGACATACAAGCCGAAAAATATATGCTCTACTATTTATGGAATTAACGACAGGAGTACCACAGTGACAGGCCCTGAATATAAAGATTTGGTAGTCACCATCAGAATGGTTGCTCGTAATTTTAAACTACTTGAGGAGAGTGCAAAAGCGTCAAATCGAGACCTGGAACATGAGGCTGAAATGCGCCTCAGCGACCATTTAATCAAGTACAGAAAAATAGAAGTTCGAGGAACTGTGACAAAAAGATAGTTAGACTGACTATTTCTGAAAGTTACTTAAACAACATTAATTTCTGTTACCTGAAAATATAAATGATGCGCGTAGCGCAGGGCTTTTTGCACCCCAAATTTGGCAGCGTTATCAAATGCTGCAAGCGCTAGCCGCACCGTTATTTAACAATCTAGCCTATGAACGAGAAGCACAAATAGCGTGACTATTTTGCTTGGCTCACTCCCAGGTGCCAGCGAGGGAGAACAGAAAGTCGCTGAAACAGACCTGTATGCCTCTGGTGGCGACCGAGCACAGGAACGCCATAAAAGCGTTAACACACAGGAAAAACCTGTGGCCTGTGAGGGTATTTAGCCCGACTTGAGAGCATGACCCACAAATGCATACAGCCCCGCCGGTTATCGGCGGCTTGGTAGATAACCACATTCACTACACCCCCTGTTTATGGGGGTGTTTGAATAGTGATTTTATGAATTACCTTACACTCGCAATCCATAAAATCATTACACGAAAAGGAATTTCACATGCTGACCATGGAACACCTCTATTGGATTTACGCAGCAGTATCACTGCTCAACATCTTGTCTCTTTTTCAACTAAACCGGCCCAAAGGTGATGAATGGAATCCCGACTTCAAAGTATCAAATCGCACATGGGAGAAACCCTATTTGCAAAACTGCAAGACCCCAATGTAATTGAAATTATGCTGAATCCTGACGGTCAATTATGGGTAGAACAATTCGGGGAACCAATGTGTATTTTTGGTTCAATGCAACCGGCTCAAGCCAGCCTGTTTATGAAAGCCGTTGCCGGGTATCACAATGTGACCATCAGCGATGAAAAATCTATCCTGGAGTGCGAGCTTCCATTAGATGGCTCTCGATTTGAGGGAATATATCCCCCTGTCACAAAGAACCCCGCATTCACCATCCGAAAAAAAGCACTCAAAGTGTTTACCCTGAAAAACTATATTGAAAACAACATACTGACTGAACACCAGTACACGACGCTGTTAGCGGCTATCCGCACTCACAAGAACATACTCATCGTCGGAGGTACCGGCAGCGGTAAAACCACGTTCGCCAACGCCCTCATCGATACCATGGTGCAAAACAATCCAGACGAACGGATTGTTATCATGGAAGATACCAACGAGCTGCAATGCACTGCGCCAAACTCGGTCATCCTGCGCAGCAACGAACACACCAGCATTAATCGCCTACTGAGGGCAACTTTGCGACTTCGGCCCGACCGAATATTGGTCGGCGAAGTGCGGGGCGGGGAAGCGCTTGAATTGCTTAAGGGCTGGAACACCGGCCACCCTGGCGGCATCGCAACAATCCACGCCGACAGTGCCGCGCAAGGACTGCACCGATTAGAAGATCTGCTCTCAGAAGCAACCCCAAATGTAAACAAGGCAATGATAGCCAGCACTATCAATGTCGTTGTTTTTATCAAAAAGCACCCGTCTGGCCGCAGAATTGAGGAGGTTATTCAGGTCACGGGATATGAATCAAACCAATATCAATATCAACAGCTTGCCTAGAGGTAAACATGAATAAAACGCACCTGCCTGGTCTTGTCACCATTTCGATTCTCCTATTGATGATGATGCTTCCGGATATGGCTTACGCATCAAGCAGTACTGGTATGCCCTGGGAAACTCCACTGTCAAAAATTGTGGCGTCAATTACGGGCCCGGTTGCATTTGGGATCTCCGTGTTGGCCATTGCCGCATCCGGGGCCACGCTCATTTGGGGCGGGGAAATTACCAACCTGATTAAGACCCTGGTCTTCATCGCGCTCGTCATTTCAGTGATTCTGTTCGCTGTGAACATTCTCTCGTCAGTATTCGGCATATCGTCAACATCGATTTAGAGGACATTCCTCATGGAGTCACAACTCAATCGCGCACCTATCTTTCATTTCAATCGCAGCAATTTGGTGTTGGGAGGGGAGCGTAAATTGGTCTATGGGTTGTTTTTGGTGGTGCTTATTTTCGTCGTCACACTGCAAACCTGGTTCACCTTTTTCATCGGTGTGCTGTTATGGATTGTGGTTATGCCGCTACTGAGAATGATGGCCAATGCCGATCCTGATATGTCTCGCATATTTCACCGGTTTACGAGCTATCAAGCCTACTACCCCCCTCACGCCCCAAAAGACTACTCAAGAAGGACATGACTATGTTCAAAACGGCATCTTACAGAAAGTCCATTAAAGGTATGCCTGATTTATTGAACTACGGCATTCTCTGTGACGATGGAGTACTAGCCAATAAGGATGGCTCTCTGACAGCCGGTTTTGTTTTTCGTGGGGTTGATATATCCAGCGCTACCATCGATGAACGAAATCACCTTGCCGCCAGGATCTCCGATTTACTGGTCAGTTTTGGCACTGGCTGGATGATCCATGTGGATGCCGTTAGACAAACTTCACCCGAATACTTAAGCGCGGAACATTCGCATTTCAGCCATCCCGTTTTTGCCATGATTGACGCAGAGCGCCAGGATTACTTTTCGAGGGTCGCAGAGCGTTATGAAAGTAGCTATTACCTTTTTGTCACGTATATGCCGCCTTCAAAGTCAAAAGCAAAAATCCGTGATTGGATGTTTGAAGATAACCTTCAAAAAAAATCCCTATTTGCGAAAAACCTCGAAAACTTCAATCGCAAGCTACGGGACGTACAAAGCCGGTTGGAGTCATACATTAATATTCGGCGGCTTTCTGCGTATAAGCTGAATGGTGATGACGGATCGCCATATTGGTATTGCGAATTATTGCAAAAAATCAATTTGATGGTGACGGGTATTGACCGTCCTGTCAGATTACCGTTTACCCCTATCGGCATTGACTCATTGATTGGTGCCAATGAGCTGTGGACAGGATTAAGTCCAAAGCTCAACAAGCAATATATAGCTGCCATCAGCATTGATAACTTCCCGGACAGTTCAACCCCGAACATTCTCAATCACCTGGATAAGCTAGGGTTTGCTTATCGCTGGTCTACTCGCTATTCATTCTTTGACATTTTCGACGCTGAAAAAGCATTGGAGAAAGAGCGCAAAACGTGGTCGCAAAAAGTTATCAGCTTTAAAGACCAACTGATGAGAAATCCAAACCCAAAAATCAATCAGGATGCGGCGCAGATGGTTTGGCAGTACGAGCAAGCCCTCAACGACGCGCGTTCAGGCAAACTGAAATACGGCCACTTCACGCCCTCCATCATTGTGATGAATGAAGATCGTGAGTACCTGGAGCATTGCTGCGAACTCATTGAAAAAACGGTGCAACATCTTGGTTTCGGTTGCAGAGTGGAAACTGTCAATGCTGTTGAAACATACCTGGGTTCGCTTCCCGCTGACAGCTTGCACAACATCAGGCGCCCATTGGTGTCCACCATCAACCTGGCAGACATGCTGCCCATGTCATCTATCTGGTCAGGCCGAATCACCAATCCCTGTCCGTACTATCCTCCCAACTCCCCTGCGGTAATGCAGTGCAGTGCTGAGGGCGCGGCCCCATTCAGGCTCAACCTGCATGTGGATGATTTGGGACATTTCCTGGTGTTCGGCCCCCCCGGCACGGGTAAGTCAACGCTACTATCCACTTTGGCAGCGCAAACAAACCGCTACAAAGGCTGTAAACAGTACATTTTTGACAAAGGGCGCAGCGCCTATGCCATTAGCCAATGTGGTGGGGCGCATTACGATATTTGCATCGATGACACGGTAACATTTGCCCCCTTATCCCACCTGCGTGATGATTTTGCCTGGTGCGTCAACTACATCATTAAGCTGCTTGAGTTAAGGGGGGTCAGTGTCACCGCCAGACAACGCAATTTGATTGAGGCTGGCCTAAAAGAGTTAGCCGCATCCGACATAGAAAATATCAACATCGGTGAATTTCTCAACATCGCCAACGATACCGAGATTATTGAAGCGTTAACATTTTATACGGTCGGAAGTGCAGGCAACTTACTGAACTCAAGAGCTGACGCATTCAAAAGCGGCACCCTTCAAGTCTTTGAGATTGAAGAATTAATGAATAGAGGCAGTGAAGAGCTTATTCCTGTGCTGCTGTATATTTTCCGGCAAATAGAGCGGAGCTTGGATGGTTCACCCGGCTTCATTTTTCTGGATGAAGCCTGGATAGCCTTCAGTCATCCCATCTTTAAAGCCATGCTGATTGAGTGGCTCAAGGTGCTACGAAAAGCGAACTGTGTCGTTGGATTGTTTACCCAGTCCCTCAGTGACGCCATTAAATCCGGCATCCTTGATGTGCTGATTGAGGCTTGTCCCACCAAGATTTTCCTGGCGAATCATGCTGCAGATACCGACCAAATCAAACCCACCTACAAGTCATTTGGTTTGAATGACCGCCAAATTGACATTATCAAACATGCCACTCGTAAGCGGCATTACTACATCACCTCGCCGGAAGGTAATCGGTTGTTCGACCTGGCGCTGGGAGAATTAACACTGTCGTTTGTCGGCGCTGGCGGTAAAGAAGATATTGCACGGATAAAAGCACTGGTCAGTGACCATAAGGAAAATTGGTACAAACACTGGTTGGTTGAACGCAATGTGTTAACGGAGTCCGACATCGTAGAAAGTGCATAGTTGCAGGAGGTTACATTGAAAAACAAAGTGCTCGCGTTAAGTGTCGCCCTGGGCGTCGGTGCGATTGCCTATTGGCCATCCTCCAATGCATGGCCTGTTGTTTGTGTTAACTGCGGCACCGAATGGACGCAGATAATGAATAACATTCAGCTGGTTCAGTCGTATGCCGAGCAGATCAGGCAAACGCTCAATCAAGTCAAGATGATCAATGACCAGATAAAAAACACCAAAGCACTCGCCAATGGTGAGTGGGGCAATACGTTTGAACAGATAGAGCGATTGGCCGCTCTGGCACGACATGGACAGTCCATCGCCTACTCTGCATCAGATCTCGCAGCAGAAATGGATAGGCGTTACAAGGGCTATAGCCATTGGCAACGCGAAATATCCCCGCAAGAGTACGAAACCCACTATCAACAGTTAAGCCAGTCCATGGGGGACTCTGCGGGCTCAGCATTGAAAGTGGCCAACGGCATCTACCAGCAGCGAAGTGAAAATGAGCGCGTATTAAACCTCATAGAATCCAGATCACAGAATGCGACTGGTCGCATGGAAGCGATTCAGGCTGGTAACGAATTGTCAGGCCAAATCATCCGGCAACTGCAAAAAATCGAAACGCTGTTAAGCGCCCAAATTCAGCTCACAAGTACCTTTGTCCAGGCTGAAAACGAAAAAGAACAGCTTTCCAAAGCCCAGTCCAGTGAATTCAAAAAGGGAGACGCCCCGCCTTTACGTTCACGCGAGCTTGAGCCCTTCACGCTAAAAAAATTCTAAGGAGCCTCCCATGCGCTTGGCGATCACCATGTTTTTACTGCTGTTGATGCCAAGTGCTTATGCGCAAGGTATTCCTGAGTCTGGTGCCATCAATGAGCTACTGCGCACATTTGAAACCGCAGCAGGCCAATGGCCTCCAATCCTCAGACAATATGCCACTTATGTGTTCGTGGCCCTGGTCACTATATCGTGGGCATGGACGTTTTTCTGGATGGCCTTTAAGGAGGCCAATTTCACGGAGTTGCTCGCGGAGCTGACCCGTCGCTCGTTAATGATTGGCTTTTTTTATTGGCTGCTGATGGACGGCACCTGGATAGCCCAACAAATTGTTGAAGGCTTCCAGTTTTTGGCAACGGCATTAACAGGCCGTCACATCCACCCCAGCTCTATTTTTGACATTGGCTTTTCACTCGCCAGTGAAATCATTAAAAAGCTGAGCTGGACTCAGATAGGGGACAGCATTGGTTTTGTGCTGGCCGGGCTTGGCATTTTAATCGTGTTTGCCTTCATCACCCTGGAAATGCTGCTGGTCATCATCCAGTACTACATCATGCTGAACCTGGGCGTCATCATGATGGGCCTACTGGGCCATGAATGGAGCAGGGAATACGCCATCAACTACTTCCGCTTAATGCTGGGGCTGGGTGTTAAGTTTCTCAGTATGCAGATGATTGTCGTGTTATCGATGACAGTGATGCAGGGCTGGCTACAGGCCAGTTCGCTTACTTGGACCCAGGTGCTGGTCATCTTACCGTGTGTCATTGTCATTTGGGGATTGGTGCGGGAAGTCCCCGCACTTGCTCAGAGCCTGATCTCGGGCTCAGATAGCACGACAGGCAATGCCATGGCTGGGGCAATGCAAGCTGCTGCTACAACCGCAGCAATTGCGGCAGGGGCGTATGCGGGCGCAGCAGCTATAGGCGGTGCTGGCGTTGGCGGTGCTGCCAACATGGGAAGTTTGCTGCGTAATTCATGGGCTCAAGCAAACGCAGCGGACAGCGACCCTGCCACATCCCAACTTCCAGATGGGGATAGCGAAAGCGGCGCAAGCTCAGGCTCAACTGGTTCGAGTAATGCGAGTTCTGAACTTCCTCGCTCTCACGGAAATAATAGCAGTAGTGGAAACGTTGACGGTGGCAACGTCCAAGGTTCAATCTCTGGCTCACCATCATCAAGCCCCCCCGCAAGTGGCCCCCCACAAAGTAAATTAGCGACCGCTGGTAAAGCGGCAAAAATTGCAGGCGCTGCCATCGCAAAAGAAACCCTATCGAGTGCCAAAAATGCGTTTTTGGCCGGACTAAAGCGCCCTATAGAAGCCCGGCAAGATACGGTTATTGGCCGGGCGGCGAACTCTCTTAAAAAGGAATAACCAACCCATGAATAATGACCAAACCCCTGACACACCAGCGGATGAACTCACGCTACTTTATCAACGTGCCCGCATGGAGTGGGATGAACGCCTGGGTAACATCGTGTCTCTCAATCAAAAACTGCTCACGATTACCGTCATCGCGTTAGTGATTGCCGTCATTGCCGTGGGAGGTGTGGCCTATATCGGGGCACAGAGCAAAATAGAACCCTATGTACTTGCTATGAGCGACAACAACATAGTTGCCCTGCAAGCTGCTAAAAGTATGCCTGCAAGTGAAAAAAAGCGGCTTGAAATCAGCCAACTTAGTGCGTTTGTCACTCACACCCGTTCCGTTTTTACCGACATAAACGCCCAACGCGAGTACGTCATAAAAGCCTACGCGCACTTAAGAAACACCGATCCAGCCTTTATACAGGTCAATCATTATTTAAGCGTCACCGCTCCGCCACACATCAGGGCCGAGACAGAAGTCGTCACGGTCAAAATCGACAATATTCTGCCCATTGGCGACAACTCAGCCACGTATCAAATTGAATGGACAGAAAATGTCACTGATCGGCAAGGCAACACCAAATTACCGCAGCATTTTAAGGCTGCAGTTGAAATCTATTATGAAGCCCCTTCTACGCCTCAAGAATTTATGGGCAACCCAACTGGCTTATGGGTCAAATTCTTCAACGTCACGGAGCGTTTTTGATGAAAAGTGTCCTTTTTTTATTGGCTATCTCTACTCCCTTTGCAGCCGCCGCGTCACTTCCGGCGCTTTCAGCAAAGGAAAATAGCGCCATCACCCTGTCAAAACAGTGGATTGATAAGCCGACCACACCAATCACCGATGGCTCAGGACGAGTCACTTACTACTTTGGTGACTCGTTACCCTCCTTGGTGTGCGCCCCCATAAAAACCTGCGTGATAGAACTGGAAGAAGGGGAAATAATCGCTCAGGGCGGGTTACAACTGGGCGATAGTGTCCGCTGGAAAGTCAGTATGGCCGTATCGGGTGCTGGCACAACCAAGCGCACCAACCTGATAGTCAAACCCACCGATATTGCGCTTGAAACCACAATGACCGTGGTAACTGACAGGCGCCTATATCAAATCAAACTGGTGTCAGATCCTGTTCGATGGATGCCCTATCTGTCCTTTTCATATCCCGAACAACGACAATTGGAATGGGAAACGTACCAGGCAGCCATGGCACACCATGTTCAGCAAAACACGCTGTCTGACGGCGCATATATTCCTGAACTGGACTTTGATTATAAAGTCAGTGGGAAGACGCATTTTAAGCCCCTGCGGGTATACAACGATGGCGTTAAAACCTATATCGAAATGCCCTCCAAAGTTGAACAGGGCAATTTACCCGTCATCCTGGTTGTCAACGGCTCACAAAAAGAGTTGGTTAACTACCGTTATCAAAATGGCTATACACAGAACGACGGCAGGAAAATCAACGGACGGTTTATCGTCGATCAGGTATCCAAAGAACTCATTTTGACGCTGGGGGTCGGCAGCGAACAAGAGTCCATTCTTGTCAGGCATAGGAGATAACACATTGAAACTCATTGTCGCTGTTTTGCTATCGATACTGCTGTCTGCTTGCGCTACTTCAGACGTGAATTACTACGACTTCCCCGTAAAAACCGCTGATCAAGTGACCATCGCAAACGATCTGGCATGGCACATCAAAGAACGGCACGGCGCAAATGCCGTTTTCAATTTCAACTACCCCATGTGGTCAACCAGCACCCCTTTTTCAGAACACATTGAAACAGCGTTGAGACGCCTAGGCATCGGGGTTTATGTTTCCGAAATCCCACAGGGAAAGCATAACGAACTGTATTACACCCTGTCGAAACTCAACGACCAGCAGTTCTACATTCGCGTAGTGGTCAATGATCAGCTTTCCTTCCAGCGTATCTGGATTTATCAGGATGAGCAGTTATTCCCATTACCCACAACGACCGTATTTGAGGGAGTAAGCCATCGTGACTAAGGTATCTGCCATCGGCGATCCGCTGAAATACCATAGTGGGTTGTCGCTAAAAAAATCCCCCATTAAAATCGCATTCGCGTTTGCTGGACTACTGGTTTTGATAGTGCTGTATGCCATTGGCACTAAAGGGCAGCAAACCCAGGATATGGCACCACCAAAAGAGGAACCTACAAGTGCGGCTCGCAAAGAGACGAATGGTGCAGCCTCAATCCCTCCCGCCTTGCAACTAAGCGGCCAACCCTCCATACCCGCCGCCCCCCCTGCACAGTCTCAAGGTGATGAAGATCGCGGCGAATTTGAGGTGAGCGGCGATGATAAACACCCCCTCCCCCCAAGGAGAGCGCCACCACCATCTTTGGAAGAACAACAACGAGTACAACAAGCGTTGCGAATGGCTGACTATAGAGCCCAGCAACACCTGGCAGCCCTGACTGCTGACACTGAGGTTAAGCTGAATGAGACGACTCAATCAGTCTCACTTTGGGGTGGGGAGGGTGGATTAGGGGACAGTGAAAGTCGGCTCAGGCAAGCCCAGGAAAAAGTCCAATCACAGCAAGCCAACTTAGGTTCAAATCCGTTTATGTCGTCCGCGATGGCCGCAGATCAAATGCTGCCACAAATACAGCAGATAGATCCCAACGGCCAGACTAGGAAGGAAGCGTTCCTCGCTCAAAACCGGAGTGATGATTACCTGGCGTTTACCCGCGATGTGCCCTTGTCTGCTTTCGAGCTGAATGTCGGCACCATTATCCCCGCAGTGCTCATTTCAGGCATGAACTCCGATATACCCGGTGCCCTGATAGCCCAGGTAAGCCAGAACGTCTATGACAGTGCCACAGGGAAACATTTACTCATCCCCATAGGGGCAAAACTGTATGGCGTGTATGACAGTAACGTGTCTTACGGGCAATCCCGGGCGGTGAGTGCATGGACTCGCATCAATTACCCCGACGGCACCCGCCTGAACCTGGCAGGGATGGGGGGAATGGACGTAGAAGGTTATAGCGGATTTGAAGATCAGGTAGATAACCACTACTGGAAAACCTTCGGCAATGCCGCCTTGCTGGGCATGATTTCGGGCGCAACGCAGGCAGGGATAAGCGAAGATAATCGCAACAGTGACACTAAAAGCGCAATCGCTGATGGGGTGACGCAACAGTTCGCCCAAACGGGTTCAACATTGATCCAGAAAAACCTCAATGTGCAACCCACCATTAAAATCAGACCGGGCTACAAATTCAACATCATGGTCAATAAAGACATTATGCTGACCCCCTACAGCCCCTCCCGCTAACTCTTTCCCCCTTCAATAACAAAAAGTCAATTCCGGTTTAAAAAGCCGGTAAGGAACCGTTTTGTCTAAAAAACTAGTGCTGTTGCTCATGGCCGTGCATACCGCGTCATTTGCCATGCAGCCAAAAATAGAAAATGAGTCTGCCACGTATTCGCAGGATGGGATTGTGATTAGCGCTGATGTGGTGCGCAGTAGCCCTCAAGCAACACCCGCCCCCCGAAACGAGTCTCCGACGATTGCTCACCCTACAGCCCAAACGGTGCAATCCACACCAGAAGCGACACCCGCACCTGTCATCACTCATAACCTATTTATCTATCCCGATGAGTCATTTTATGACGCGATTAATCGATGGTTGAGAGCGGATGGGTATACCACGGTTGCATGGTCTATCGATGCAGAAGCCAGCGAAGCACTGGCGAAGCATCCCCAAAGCGTTGTGAGCTTTGCTGGCTCAGTGCGAACCGCATTACCCACATTATCCAAGCAAATTGGTGTGCCACTGTATTTTTCCGGCTCTTCATCACTGGCTGCGATTCACCAGTGGCACAACCGCCAGGTGCAGATTGTGTTGGTTAACGGCCTGTCACTTCGTGATGCCGTGCAGAAACTTGCCCAGGATTACGGCTGGAACTGGAACGAGTCCAATCAAAGTCCGAGCTGGTTAGCAACCAATGACTATCCATTTTTGACCAGCTACCCCATCGTCACGCCACAAGGTGATCTTGCAAGGGCATTGGGCTTGGTTTTAGACGGGTTTCCGGTGTCGGCGCAGTTGCTTGACAGCACCCAGACCCTCTTTATCGTTGACACTAAGTAAGGACATATTATGTCACTGAATATCTTAAAGACGGTAGGTATCGCCGCCGCACTCACTTCCTTAATCGGCTGTGTCTCGCAGAATTATACCGACACGAAAAACGCCGCTCATTCGGTACACGACCAAATCAGCGCACTGTCAACCATCACGCATAACTCACAAGTACAAAGCATTAGCCGCCCCCCAATCTCCACCACCCCGTTGGTCATTAAAAAAGAGATCCCGTGGCTAAATGAGCCCGTCAGTATCTCTGCCGCCGATGTGCCGCTCTCACTGGTGATGTCTCAGGTGATGAACGGTGCGACACATTACAACAAACCCATTCGCATTTGGTTTGATGGCGACGTTAACCCAAACAAGCGGGTAACACTGGCATTCAAAGCCAGCCGAGAAGATGTATTGAACCTGATTGCGAGACAGACTGAATATGGCATCCACACCACTGAGGATAAGGTCACCATCAGCCGCTTTGAGTCAGAGA